>CAYLTH010000003.1:66237-70706 GCA_964386485.1 uncultured Bacteroidales bacterium
GGTGCTGCTGTTACCCTGGTTGGTTCACCTGTTGGTGGTACTTTCAGTGGAACCGCTGTTGTTGGCAATATGTTTGATCCTGCTGTTGCCGGTGTTGGCACATTTACTCTCACCTATACTTACACCGACTTAAATGGTTGTATAAATTCTGCTACTCAGGATATTATTGTGAATGCACTTCCAGAAGTTTCCTTCGTAGCTCTTGCTCCGGTTTGTGTTGATGGTGCTGCTGTTACCCTGGTTGGTTCACCTGTTGGTGGTACTTTCAGTGGAACCGGTGTTGCAGGTAATCTGTTTGACCCTGCTGTTGCCGGTATTGGCACATATACCCTCACCTATACCTATACCGACTTAAATGGTTGTACAAATTCTGCTACACAGGAAATAATTGTGAATGCTCTTCCGGTTGTTGCTTTCGAAGCACTTGCTCCAATTTGTATTGATGGTGCTGCTGTTACCCTGGTTGGGTCACCTGTTGGTGGTACTTTCAGCGGAACCGGTGTTGTTGGTGGTATGTTTGATCCTGCTGTTGCCGGTATTGGAACATATACCCTCACCTATACTTATACTGACTTAAATGGTTGTACAAACAATGCCACTCAGGTAATTATGGTTGTTGACCTTCCAGTCGTAAGCTTTGAAGCGCTTGCTCCAATTTGTGTTGATGCAGCTCCTGTTGCTTTGGTTGGCTCACCTGTTGGTGGAACTTTCAGCGGAACGGGTGTTGTTGGAGAAATGTTTGATCCTGCAATTGCCGGTGTTGGAACATTTACTCTTACATACACTTATACAGATGGTTATGGATGTTCAAGCAGTGCAGTTACAACGATCGAAGTATTACCATTAACCAGTATTTCAATGAATCCGGTTAGTGTAAGCTTCGACGAGGGTGGTGTTGCTACATTCGAAATCAGTGCACTGAATGCCCTTGGTTATCAATGGCAGGTTTCATCCGACAATGGTGCTACCTGGAGTGATTTAACTAATGGTGGTATGTATGCAGGTGTGAATACCAATATGCTTACTGTAAGTGGATTTACCTACTTTATGAATGGTTACCAATATCAGAATGTTGTAAGTGGAAATTGCCCTGCAACAGTTGTTTCTGGTGTCGCTACACTTACAGTTACTCCGATCGTCAGAACAATTGCCGGTACAGTTGAAAGCTGCGCAGGCAATGTTATTGTTCCGGTTACCGTTGAGCACATGTATGATGTGGCAACCTTCAGCCTTGCATTGAATTATGATAACAGTGTCCTTGAATATGTAGGATTCCAGAATGTTAATCCGCTATTAAGCAGTGGTTATGTGCAAATCGGAGAACTTAACAGTCAGGTTAAAGCCGGCTTCTTCTCAATTACACCAGCTAATATCGGAGACGGACTTCTTTTCGAGATTATCTTTAATTCACCTGTAGGTTACAGCGAACTCAACTGGGATGTTACCACCATTGGAAACTGCGAATACAGAAACTTTGATGGTATGAGCTTCACATCGCTATATGTAAACGGAAGTGTTACTGTTAATGCTCTTCCGACAATAGCCGGTGCCGCTGTACCTGCCGTTATCTGCAATGGTCAACCAACTGTTGTAAGTTTTGATTTAACAGGCGAAGCTCCATGGAATGTAAGCTGGGAAGAAACAAGTGGTGGTAATACAACTACCCATTCAACTGTTGTAAACAGCTCCCCATGGTCATTTACTGTTAATCCTGTTGCGACTACTACCTGGACCATTACCAGCCTGGTTGACAACAACGGTTGTATCGGTACTGCACTCGGATCAGCATCTGTAACTGTCAATGAACTTCCTTCCCTGACTTTTGCAGCCTCTGCAACCGAAATTTGTTACGGAGAAACCGTTACACTTGATTTCACATTTACTTCAGGTGTTGCTCCATGGACTGTTTCCTGGACCAGAAATGGTGTATTAAACAGTTTCACAACAAATAACAATCCTTATTCAGTTAGCTTTGTTGCAACAGAATCACAGACCAATATTTTCCTGAGCGTTACTGACGGGAATGGCTGTGTATCTTCTTTAAGCAATACCTGGTCATTACTTGTTCACCCTCTGCCAGTTGTAACACTTGCTCCAGTAGCACCACTTTGCCAGAATGCAGGCAGTGTTGCTCTTGTTGCTCTGCCACTTGGCGGAACCTTTAGCGGCGCAGGCGTATCTGGTGGAATGTTTGATCCGGAAGTTGCCGGCGTTGGAACACACGTAATTACTTACACATTTACAGATGGATTTGGTTGCACCAATGCTGCTTCTGTAACAATTACTGTTCTTAGTGTTCCTGTTGTTTCTCTCGTTGGTTTTGCAGATGTTTGTACAAATGTTGCTCCTTTCGCTCTTATCGGAGGAACTCCTGCAGGTGGCATCTATAGTGGCACAGGTGTTGTCGGCAATATGTTTAATCCTGCGATTTCAGGAGCTGGTACATTTGTATTAACATATACTTATACAAATGCTTCTGGTTGTACCAATTTTGCAACCACAAGTGTGACGGTTAATCCATCACCGGTTGTCAGCCTTGTACCAGTATCACCACTTTGTAATAATTCTGCTCCTGTCACCCTGATTGGTACACCTGCCGGTGGAACTTACAGTGGAAACGGAGTCAGTGGATCAATTTTTGATCCGTCAGTGGCAGGAGTTGGCACACATGTTATCACCTACACCTTTACCAATGAATTCGGTTGTACTGAATCAGCCACAACAAGTATCGTTGTGAATCTCAGCCCGATTGCCTACCCGGTATTCGGAGGAGGATCATATTGCGCTGGTGGTGGTGGATTGGTTATCGCCTTAGGTGGTTCACAAATTGGTTTACAATATCATCTGTATCGTGACGGATTATCAACTGGTGTTGTTGTTCCGGGTACAGGTTCTGTTATTACTTTCGGTGCTCAAACCATTGCAGGTACTTATACCATCATGGGTATTAATCCGGGTACTGCTTGTAATGAATGGATGACCGGAAGCACAGTAATTACTGTAAATCCTGTTCCAACTGTTTATGCCGGTGGATACAGCATTATTTGTCAGGGTGGCAGCACTCAATTGAATGCAACTGTAGTTGGTGGTACTGCTCCATTTAACTATCAGTGGACACCTGCAACAGGTTTAAGCAATCCAACGATTGCCAATCCTTTTGCCAGTCCATTGGCTACAGCATTCTATACTGTTATGGTTACTGATGCAAATGGTTGTACAGATGTTGACAATGCACTTGTTGTTGTTAACCAGTCACCTGTTGTTAATGCCGGTCCGGATGTAACCATTTCAATCGGTACATCAACTACCTTAAATGGTTCTGCTACAGGTGGAGTTACTCCATATTTAGTATCCTGGACCCCATCAGCCGGTCTGAGCAATCCAAACATTATGAATCCGGTTGCCAGTCCGCTTGTAACAACTACCTATACACTCAGTGTAACAGGATCCAATGGTTGTTCCAGAACTGATAATGTAACAATTAACGTTACTACCTTCCCGCTTGGTTATGACATTTATGGTCAGGTAAGATATGATAACTCAATTTTATCTCCATTAAGCAATGTTAATGTCCTTCTGAAAAGTGGTGCATCAACCATTGCAACATCATTGACTGATGTTAATGGAAATTATACACTTCCAACTGTTCCAAACGGAACCTATACAACTGACGGAACATCAACAAAAGCATGGGGTGGAGTTAATTCACTTGATGCATTGAAGATTGCACGTCATTTCCAGAACCTTGAAACACTGACCGGATTACGTTTCCGTGCCGGTGACGTTGACAATACAGGCTACATCAATGCAAATGATGCTCTTCTCGTAATGCAGAGAGCAGTTCAAATGATAAGCGTATTCCCTGTAAATTCAGACTGGGTATTTGAAAACAACACCATATTAGTAAATGGTGCTCCGGTTCCAAATAATTTCAGAGGTTTATGTTATGGTGATGTTAACGGTTCATACATTCCTCCGGTAAAGGCTAGTCCTTCTGTTGCCCTTGATAATCGCGGAGTTAAATTTGTAGAATCTTACTCCGAATTTAATCTTCCGGTTCTCGCAGGCAATTCAATGCAACTTGGTGCCGCATCACTTGCAATTGAATTCCCAGTTAATGCCATCAATATTGTTGGTGTTAACATGAATTCAAAAGCACAGGGAGAACTTGTTTACAATGTTATCGACGGCGTACTCTATATTGAATGGTTTACACTCAACACTCTAGATCTGAATGAAAATGACATTCTCTTTACCATTACAGCAAGAAGTAAAGACATGGCTTCCATGAAGGATCTTTCATTCACCGTAATAGGTGGAAGTGAAATGGGAGATGCCAATTCATCCGTAGTTGAAAATGCTGTTATTACTATGCCAAAACTGAGTGCATCAGCATCAGGCTTTGCATTAAGTGATAACTATCCTAATCCATTTGACCAATCAACAGTTGTAAGCTATTATATCCCTGA
>CAYLTH010000004.1:0-68660 GCA_964386485.1 uncultured Bacteroidales bacterium
CTGCCAAAAACAACATCTCCTCCAACAGGAGTAAGCTGATTGTTGGCTGCAGCACCATCACCAACATAGCCGGTGTGCAGATAATTTGTGTAGAAATTCTGGGTGATTGCATTCCCGTTTGATCCGGCAGCACCACTCATAATATCCCAGCCAATATCCTGTCCGGCTATCATCACATTTCCTCCATTATCCATAAACGCCATAACAGCCGTAGCTTCATCATCCTTTAAAGCAGGGAATGTCCAGCCGATATTCAGATACAGATTATTAACATCGATAAAAGCATTGGAGGCCATGGCCGGGCCAAGCAATCGGGCGGTAGTTGATGTATGGTGGATATTTCCAGCCAGTGCCAGACCATTGATATACAGGCTGTCGAAGGTGGCTGTTTCTGCCCCACCTGAACCATTGATAACGAGGTCAGTAACATTAGCTATTACGTGAACATCCATCATTTTCGCAGGAGCCATCGGATCATTCACTGATTTCATGGACAGGCGGAAAGAAGGTAAAGCCGGTGTCATACCAGGGATAACAGCAATATTTACTGCTTTTGGATTAGCCGGATCTATCGCCACAGTAGCAGTTGATGTATACAAATTCATATCAATCTCAAAACCTGCCTGCCAGTCGGAAGGCAAATTTGTGGATGTCAGGGTGAATTCAAAATCAGACAAATTCTGAAGCGCACTTTCGGCAGTTGTGTTAAAAATTACAGGAGTGGCAGCTGTTCCGGCCTTGATGATTTCGGTTGGAGCTGTAATCTGTCCGATATATTTGTTGGTACCGCCAACAGCATAAACAACATCGCCTGAGTAGATCTTCTGTTGCGATTCGGCAACAAAAACGGCAATATGGCAATCTTCAACCAGACAATTAATATTATTGTAGGCAGTTGGAACAACATAGGTGTATGTTCTGGAAACCAGTCTGCCCAAAGCAGTATTGTTAATGGTATCACCCCATTGTCCGGTAATCATATGACGAAGCATATGTTTATGATGATAATTGTTTCCGGCTCCGCCATTGGTTTGCGGTCCGTAGATACTATCCTGCAGAAGTACAACATTCAGATAATTAGTTGCAGCCGGGCTGGCAGCAGTATAATAGGCCTCAACGGTGATAGTCAGCGTGCGGCTTGGTGCATCATACATTGATTCAATACCAACATTGACAGGTGAAATTTGACTCATGAGGGTTGTGGCGGCAGCTCCCCAGGCACTGCGGTTGAGGGCGGTGGTAGTTGCTCCATTGAACAGATCCCGGTTAACAGTTCCGGAAGGATAGCCTGTTAAGGCAGTCTGACCAGCCAGTGCATCACCAAAAGGAGTCCGGTAATCTGGTTCTCCGGCTGAGGGAACAGAAAAACTACCCTGATGTATATTTATCAACACAACTCTGCCTGGATTGGCATCAGCTATTGCCTGAGAAATAGCATGTCCGTCAGGACAATACTGGCAGTGAATTCCGGTATATTCTTCCAACACAACATTTTTCTGTTGAGGAACGGTTGAAACCAAAACCTGAGCAATAGAACTATTGATTATCACCATGATAACAAATAGAGAGAGGACTAATTTTTTCATAGGCACAATTTAGATTTAGAATATACAAAAATACATATTATTAAATACATCCGGTTGAAGGAGGTAAAAAGTATCCGCTGGTTTTTACCTATTTATATTCATTTTAAATTTCTGACAGATTGATGTTAGCGCATTAACAGCTGGTATATATTCTGTAACTTCGCGGCAATAAACACATTTACTCATCATTCAACAAAAATCAGGCTATGGCAAAAGTAAAAGGCTCGATCGTGATTGATACAGAGCACTGTAAAGGCTGTGAGGTATGCGTACCTGCCTGCCCGGAAGATGTCATCGCGATGGCAAAGCAAGTTAATAAAAAAGGATATAAGTATGCACAAACCGTCAACGACAACTGCACGGGATGTACAAACTGTGCGGTAGTTTGCCCCGATGGGGTTATTACTGTGTATAGGATGAAATTAGTCGAATAACAAAATACTCAGGATTAATGAAAGAGCTCAGATTAATGAAAGGCAATGAAGCCATTTCAGAAGCGGCAATTCGTGCTGGATGTGACGGATATTTCGGTTATCCGATCACACCGCAATCGGAAATTCTTGAATATCTGATGGCAGAAAAGCCATTTGAGAAAACCGGAATGGTTGTTTTACAGGCAGAAAGTGAAACTGCATCTATTAATATGGTATACGGCGGTGCTGCCTGTGGTAAAAAAGTATTTACATCCTCCTCCAGTCCGGGTATCAGCCTGATGCAGGAAGGTTTATCGTATATAGCCGGAGCAGAACTTCCTGCTCTGATCGTTAATGTTGTTCGTGGTGGTCCCGGTCTTGGTACTATTCAACCTTCACAAGCCGATTATTTTCAGTCGGTAAAAGGTGGCGGACATGGTGATTACAAACTTATCACCCTGGCACCCAGTTCTGTACAGGAAATGTATGATTTTGTTGGTCAGGGTTTTGACCTTGCTTTCAAATACCGCAACCCGGTTTTGATTCTGAGTGATGGTGCTATCGGGCAGATGATGGAAAAAGTCTATCTTGAAGATTATAAACCACGCTGGACCGAAGATGAAATCAGAAAAATGAGTCCATGGGCTACTTTGGGAAAACCAGCTGATTCTGAACGAACTATTATTACCTCACTGGAATTGGAATCTGCAAAACAGGAAAAGGTGAATCTTCGGATTCAGGCCAAGTACCGTGAAGTGGAAGCTCATGAAGTGCGTTATGAAGAAATACATGTAGATGATGCTGATTATCTGTTTGTTGCCTATGGAACAAGCAGCCGTATTTGCCAGAAATCAATCGAGCTTGGCCGCGCAAGGGGGCTGAAAATTGGTTTATTCCGCCCGATCACCCTCTATCCTTTCCCTGCTGTACGCCTCCACGAACTGGCCGGCAGAGTTAAAGGAATGCTGAGTGTCGAAATGAGTGCAGGCCAGATGGTCGAAGATGTAAAATTAAGCGTTGAAGGCAGAACCCCGGTAGAACATTTCGGTCGGTTTGGTGGTATTATCCCCTCACCCGATGAAATCCTGCATGCAATGGAAACCAAACTGATGGGAGGAAAATAATATGGCTACAATTACAGAAGCAGACATCAGGAAACCCGAAAACCTGGTCTATAAAAGAACCAACGTCCTCACCGACAATGTGATGAGTTATTGTCCGGGTTGTGGTCATGGAACTGCACACCGTATCATCGCAGAAGTAATTGAAGAAATGGGCATACAGGATAAAACCATCGGAGTTGCTCCGGTTGGATGTAGTGTATTGGCTTATAATTTCTTTAATATTGATATGCAACAGGCCGCTCATGGCCGCGCTCCCGCCGTTGGTACTGCAATCAAACGACTTCTTCCCGATCATTTTGTATTCACCTATCAGGGTGATGGCGATTTGGCAGCAATCGGAACTGCAGAAACGATCCATGCCTGCAACCGTGGCGAGAATATGACCATGATCTTTATCAATAACGGGATTTACGGGATGACAGGCGGACAAATGGCTCCAACCACCCTGCCTGGCATGAAATCGTCAACCTCCCCCTATGGCCGCGATGTCGCTACAATGGGTAATCCATTAAAAATCACAGAATTACTGGCACAATTACCCGGAACAATCTATGTTGCCCGGCATGCTGTTCACACCCCTGCAGCCGTCCGCAAAGCAAAAAAAGCAGTTCGTAAAGCGTTCGAAAATCAGAAATTAAACAGAGGAACTTCCTTTATAGAGATTGTTTCAAATTGTAATTCCGGATGGAAAATGACCCCGAACCAATCGAACAAATGGATGGAAGAAAATATGTTTCCATACTATCCAATGGGCGAAATTAAAGATGTTATCGGGAAGTAAACCCTTAGATTAATCAGTTAAAATTCAAGCATATGACTGAAGAAATTATTATTGCAGGATTTGGTGGACAAGGTGTTTTATCCATGGGCAAAATCCTTGCCTATTCCGGAGTTATGGAAGAAAAGGAAGTAAGCTGGATGCCAAGTTATGGTCCTGAAATGCGCGGTGGAACTGCCAATGTTACGGTTATCGTCTCCGATGAACGAATCAGCTCCCCTATTCTGAGCACATACGATACCGCAATTATCCTCAACCAGCAATCCATGGATAAATTCGAAAGCATGGTTAAACCCGGAGGATTGCTGATCTATGACGGAAATGGAATTACCCGCCATCCCGAACGAAAAGACATTAATATTTACCGCGTTGATGCCGCTGATGAAGCCGCAAAAATTGGCCTGTCAAAAGTATTCAACATGATAGTTCTGGGTGCCTTCCTGAAACTCAAACCCATCGTTGGTGATGAATACGTTCACAAAGGACTTGAAAAATCACTCCCAAAACGCCACCATGGCATGATCCCCGAAAATGAACGGGCCATTGCTTTGGGTAAAGAAATTGTGAAAGCAATTCAGACTGTCTAAAAGGCAGGTTTTATCTATTAAAAAAAACAGTAGAGACAAGGCATGCAAAAAACAGTAGAGACAAGGCATGCCTTGTCTCTACTGTTTTTTTTGCCTGTGATTACTATTTTTTTGCCCCGTCTCTATTCAAAATTCATTACCAGGCGTTTGCCAAACCCTGCTTCTACAATTTTCCGAAGTGTAATCCACTCAATATCTGAACGATTCTTTTCAATTCGGGAGATATAATTTTTTGTTGTCCCTGATTTTTCAGCCAGTTCCTGTTGTCCCATCCCCATGGCCAACCGCATTTCCCTAATTAATTTTCCGGGCAAGTACGGATCATCCTCGATTAAAACACTATTCATATAAAGTGATTCCGGAGATGGTTCATAAGGATAATATTGCTCATGTCCTTTATCATTTAAAAGACTGATGCTGATGTTTTTCCATGATAATGTGCCATTATCGAGCGTAAGTTGCTTAAATGCTTTAGGATCCTTTAAACCATACTCCGGATCCGGTTCTCCAACTTCCCAGACATTGAAAAGATTCGTAAAATCAATTTTGCGCTTTTCCCCGTTGTTAAACATACAAATGACCTCGAAACCATTGATTTCAAGAATTTTTAGGATTCTGGGCATTGTTCTTTTGCGTTTCATAGGTCCGGGTTTAATCGGTTAAAGTTTTTTAATATTAATTCCTTGTTTTGTTCAATCCACTTGCGGATTGCCCTTTCTTTGGATAATGGGATCGTACCGGAGATTTTCTCCAGGGTAGTAAGATCGATCGTCATTTCATATTCTGCATATAAAACATGAAAATGCGCCGGCCTGTGTTCCCGTGAATAAACACAAATACGAATTCCGTCTATATTGATTAAAGTTGGGGACAAAGTTACCTATTTAGGAAATTAAAGTCAAGTATTATTTTATATATATATGGTTTTTTTCAACCAAGTCGGAAGCAAAATCGAAAAAATAGTGAACTTTGAAGAAAAAACGTGCGCTTGCGTAAACTCCTGTCAAATCATCCCCTCAGCTTTTGGATCCTCCTTTTGGTGTTTGGGATTTTGTATGCACTGATCTCTTTGGTGAATCATTATAATTTCCGGACCTACGCGTTTGATCTGGGGATTTTCAATAACAGCCTGTACGATTATGCTCATTTCCAATGGGATAAGTGTACCGTAATGGAACCGGGTTTCAACAATGTATTAAGCGATCATTTCAACCTTATTCCGATTCTCATCTCACCTCTATATTGGTTAACAGGCAGTTACACTTTTTTAATACTTCAGATTGCCGGTATATTGTGGGGAGCCGCTGGAATGTACCTGCTCGTTTACAATCATGTTAAAAAAGAATGGGCCGGCTTATTGGCGATGGTACATTTTATGACCATGTGGGGTGTATTTTCTGCACTGGCCTATGATTATCATGATAATGTGATGGCCGCCATGTTTATGCCCTGGTTTTTTCTGGCAATTCAAACCAATCGTATCCGGTATGCAGCGCTCTGGTTCAGCCTGATTCTCATCAGTAAAGAGAATATGGCCTTCTGGATGATCTTTGTGTGTATCGGCATGATGTTGATTTACAGGCATGACCGAAACAAAATGAAAAAACTGGCGGTATTTTCCGGTTCAGCCCTTCTTTACTTTCTGTTGGTCATGATGGTAATTATGCCGGCACTGGCCGATCCGGGGAAACCCTATCAGCACTTCGATTATCAGGCACTGGGAAACTCGTTCGGAGAAGCCTTCAAACATCTGGTTACTCAGCCATTTCATTCGATTAGCCTTTTGTTTACCAATCACTTACCGGATTCACTTTACAATGGAATCAAAGGAGAACTCTGGCTCGCGGTCTTACTGAGTGGCGGACTGGCACTGCTGCTCAGACCTGCATTCTTCATCATGCTGATTCCAATCTTTGCCCAGAAATTGTTTAGTGATCATTTTGAATACTGGGGAATCAACAATCATTATTCCATCGAATTCGTTCCGGTTATTACCTATGCCGTATATTGGTTTATACAAGGTATTCAAAATCAACGCGTTCAAAAATATCTCGCGGTACTAATCCTTTTAATTTCTATTGGTGCCAGCTTTAGTTTTCTGGATCACCGGGTTTCTAAACACTATAAACGGGCGAATCACCGTTTCTACCAACGCACTCATTATCAGCGCAATTTTGATGTTCAGGAAGTCCATAAATTCCTGAAAACCATTCCCATATCCACAAAAATATGCGCTCAGAATATGTTGGTTCCTCATCTGGCGTTTCGTGAAACAATCTATACTTTCCCGGTAATTAAAGATGCCGATATGATTGTTCTTCTTCCGGCAGACAGTGATACCTATCCGTTTGCAAAAGTTGATTACGATCGTAGGATTACCGAATTGCTTGAATCCGGAAAATGGAAGAAGCTGGATTCCCCCGAAAGCATGCTGGTGCTGACATTAAAAAATGATTAAAACCCTCAGGAAATCATCATCTCCTCATCATCAAATCATCAAATCATCAAATCTCCAAATCTTCAAATTCTCCCTCCGATTTTGCAATAACCGCCGAAGCCAGGCAATTTCCGACCACATTCACGGCTGTGCGAGCCATATCCATGAGTTCATCAATACCCAGAATGATAAATATGGGTTCGACAGGCAAACCAAAAGAGGCTGCAGTGCCCAATAATATCACAAGTGAAGCCCGTGGAACTCCGGCAACACCTTTGGATGTAAGCATCAGTGTGAGCATCATCACCAGCTGTTGTTCGAATGTAAGGTGAATCCCGGCTGCCTGCGCCACAAAAATACTGGCCAGACTGAGATAAAGAGTGGTTCCGTCAAGATTGAAACTATATCCGGTGGGTAATACGAATGCTACAATTTTACGCGGCACACCAAATTTCTCCATGTTCTCCATGGCCAGTGGCAACGCGGATTCCGAACTGGTTGTTGCAAATGCGATGGTGGCTGGTTCAGACACAGCTTTGATAAACCGTCTAACCGGAATCTTGTAAAACAATGCTATCGGAAGCAACACTGCAACCACGAAAAATAAGAGTGCCACATACAAAGTCATCAGCAATTTCAGCAGGTTCACCAGAATACCCAGTCCCATATGCCCTACGGTATAAGCAATGGCAGCACCAACCGCAACCGGGGCAAAGTACATGATCAGATTCGTGAACTTGAACATGGTTTCAGCCAGACTTTCCGAAAAACGCAACATGGGACTCCGGTATTTCTCACTTACCATGGCAAGCGCTATCCCGAAAAGAATGCTAAAAACCACGATCTGCAGGACCTGCCCTTCGTATACTGCTTTGGCAAAATTCTCCGGAAAAATATGCAAAATGATTTCCTGAAAAGTTTGCTTCTTAACCTCTTCAATTCCGGAATGTGCTACTGCCGGTAGTTGAATTCCCACACCAGCCTGACTTATATTAATGGCAGCAAGTCCAATGAACAAGGCAATTGTGGACACAATTTCAAAATACAACAAGGATTTCCACCCCATGCGTCCTACCTGTTTCAGGCTGGAATGCCCGGCAATTCCGACAACCAGGGTAGCGAACAAGAGCGGAGCAATGATGGTCTTGATCATCCGGAGGAATATCTTGCTGAAAATCTGGAGATTCACAGCAAATTCAGGAAAATCATGCCCGATTTCAGCACCAATAACCATGGAAATAAGAATCCAGGTTGTCAATGACTTACGCATCACAGTAAACCATATGAGTGAACCGATAAAAACCCAGCGCATGGCGGTTAAAAAGACCGGATGAAAATCAATAACATGGAATTGATCAAGCATCTGCAGGATTGCAACAATACTCAATAGTCCAATCGTGGCAATTCCGGCTTTTCGTTTCATAGAAACATTTTTAATGGGTCAGGACATTGTGCTCAACAAGCGGTTTTACGGCCTGCTTGTGCATGGCCATTACAGTTATTTCTGCAATATCGAGCGTTTTGCAAAGATCCTGATTGCCAAGTGTTTTTTTGCACAATGGACAAGCTGTAACAAGGGTATCAGGATTATTTTCCAATAAAACACCCAGTGCATGATCCTTTAGTGCATCTTTCTGGCGGGAACTCAAGCAGGTATTCCCAAGACTTCCTCCGCAGCACAAAGAAAATGCTGCTTCCTGTTCGAGGGGTTGTAAATTCCCCATTTGATGAAGTACCTGGCGGGGAGGATTATAAATGCCCAAACCACGTCCGAGTTCACAGGGATCGTGGTAACTTAACAGCATTCCGGTATGCTCCACTTTGATTTTTTCCTTTTCAATGAGAAGATGAATTAATTCGCTATGGTGCATCAATTTGGCATCAACCTGGTAATCTTCTTTGAATGTTTTCAGGCAAATGGGACAAGATGTCACAACAATTACCGGTTTTGATGTATTGATAATCAATTGATTGTGGTCAACCAAAGCCTGAGCTTCGGAATAGCGTCCGGCCATTTTAAGCGGGCGTCCGCAACAAGCCCCGCCTTGTTCATCCATAAAAAACCAACTCAGACCCGAGGCATTCAGGATGTCTACCATAGCCTTCTTAATACCGGGATTTAAATGAGTCATGCATCCTGCAAAATACAGTATTTCAGCATGCTGTGTTTTCCCACTGAACAGGTAGGTATATGGGTTTTCGGGGGGAGCCGGCTGATATTCAACACGTCTTTGAACCCGGATATCGAGCGTATTGATTTTTACCGGGCAAATTTCCTCGCATCGTCCGCAAAGCAGGCAATTGAAGGCCTGTTGCTCATCATTCCGGTGATCGCGGATAGAATGAAAAAAATGTCCGGGAGGTATATTTTCCTGATCGATTACAGAGGCAAGCTGACATTTGTCGATGCAAACACCGCAACGCGGGCATGAAAACAATTCCATCTGACTGAAGTGATCAAACTTTTTTGACGGTTTCAGTTCATAATGACGGATAAAAATCAATACTACCTCTGCCGGGATATGCAGGTATCGGGTAAACGGGAGGCTTACAAAAAACACACCCAGAACGATGGAATAGGCCCACCAGGCTGGCAGGATCAGTTGTTCAGCGGGCAGAAATTCAGCCAGAACACGCCCCACATTATCGGTCAGAAATCCCCCCTGGTGATTGACACTGCTGGATAAACTTTCTGAAATCAACCGAAAAGGGAAAATCGCCCACAAGGCAAACAGCGCGATCCGGTCGCCCTTGTTAATATTGGTAGTTCGCTTTAAACCAAGCAGTCGTGAATGCGTGCGTTTAATCAGAGCCAGTACCAATGCCGACAAAACAAACAACAACAACAGATCCATGAGATAGGTAAACAGTTGGTTGAAGGGCATCGTCGATTTATCAACCAGCCAGTACTTAAAGAAAATCGGATAATATGGCGGATTGATTTCGGAACCACTATGGATTCGTGTTTCAATATTGCCAATGAGAATCAGTAAAAACCAGCCAAAAGCAAAAGTCATGTGCATATAGCCTAAAAGTCCGTGTACTCTGAACATTCGCTTATGCAACAGGCTCTCCCGAAAAACCTCGCGGATCGCACGCATGGTTTTCCTGGTAAAAACATTCTTCCGGATCAGCTGGCTGTGTTCGGGAGTAAGTTTACGGCTCCAGAGGTAAAAACGGGTCAGCAATGCGACCATCATAAAGATCACACCCAGACTGAACGGTATTACAAACGGATTCCAGATCATAGGTTAAAGTATTCGGTTCAGTTCATGGAGCACATTCCGGGTATTCACACCCCGCGGGCAGACCAGCTGGCATTTCCCGCACAACATGCATTTGCGAATTTCCTCTTTTAACTGTTTCAGTTCACCCCGGTTCAGCATCAACATCATATGCCTCAGACTGAAGCTTGTATAAATTCCGGCTGTGCAGGTGGCAGTACAACTCCCGCATTGAATGCAGGTATCAGCACTTGGTTCCCGTCGAATAAGCTCAGTGTAGAGACTGTGATCATTCTCATCCCAGACTATCTGCCGGTCGGTTTTTAATCCATATCCCCAATCAGCCATGATGCTTTTGTTTAAAATATTCATCAATCTGAAGGGCTGCTGCCCGGGCATCCGCAAGCGTTTCTTCCACATTTTTTGGTGCTTTGCAGGCTCCGGCGAGAAAAACACCCTGAACCCCGGATAATTGTGCACTATAATGTTCATCTGCCGGTTTGAAAAAACCATTCGGATTTAAATCCAGACCAAACATGGTACTGAGTTGAGCTGTGGAAGAAGCCGGAAGCATTCCAACCATCAGTACCATAAGATCTACATTGAGTCTCAAAGGTTTGGCAGCCAGCGTATCTTCAACCTTGACCATCACACTTCCATCCTGATTTTCAAATGATTCCGACAGGCGACCCCGGATAAAACGAATCCCATATTTTTCCTGAGCTTCTTTGTATAATTCCTCATAACCCAGTCCAAACATACGCATATCCATATAAAAGAGAAATATCTCAGCATCCGGAAGCTGTTGCTTCATTTCTATGGCCTGTTTGACTGCTGTTACACAACACACCTTCGAGCAATGGCGTACCCCAACCTTTTCATCACGGGATCCGACACAATGAATAAAGGCAATCCGGTTAAGATCTTCGCCATTCCGTCTTTTTGGCAGCTGATGCTGTGCAAACATATACTCCAGATCAGCGGAGGTAATGACATGATCGTAAATGCCATACCCATATTCTTCCTTTCGATGAGCATCAAACACATCAAATCCGGTAGCAATCAGAACGGCGTCGGCATGGAAGCTGTTACCAGGCTGATCAAGGAGGATATCAAATCCGTCGTTTACCTTTATTTCCTGGATTGAGGCACCCTTCAGCACTGCAGTATTCCCGTCCAGTCTGGCAAGCAAATGATCCAATACTTCATCTGATTTACGAATGGAGGGAAAAAGATGATCCCATTTTCGCAGATGCCCGCCAATTTCCTGTTCTTTCTCCAGTAAAACAACATAATAACCCATCCTGTCGAGAATGGCAGCAGCCTCAATCCCGGCAGGACCGGCCCCGATTATTGCTACAGTTTTGGTTTCCGGATTCATATAAAATTAAGATTCGATGTATGATGGGGTTTTCCGAGATCTTTCCCGTCGAGCCCTTTGTATTTCTTGCTTTTATCGTAAACGATCCCGATCCGGTCCATCAATGACTCTGCTCCTACCTGATGTACCTGGAGACCCAGATCCCAGGGATCATACCCCAACACCAGTCCGGCCAGTTCCTCATAGGTCATAACCGGAATGCCCTGCCCGTTGTACCCATAGGTTTTCCCTTCCATTTCACTGATGGCATATTGCCAGCGATCTAGAAACATGGGGCAGCCCGGACAATTGGTGAGGATCAGATCAGGATGATAGGGTTCCATGGAATCAAATTTCTTCTTGGAACAGGAGAGTGAATAACCCCGATTCGCTTTTATTACATATTGCCGGAAGCCAAAACCACAGCAATGACGGCGTTCGGGGTAATCAATCACTTCGCCACCCCATTCTTCAATCATTCCAACCAGAACATAGGGATATTCGGCTCCGCCCACACCTTTTCCGGGAAACATCTTGGCATAATGACAACCAATATGCTCGACAATCCGAATGGGTTCACCTGTATCTTTATCAACCAGTTTATATTTTGCTTTAGCGGCAATTTCTTTTCTGAATTTATAGATGATATCGCTGGCATGGGCCAGATTTTCGGGTTTATTGAATTCCCGCTTGGTGGCTTTCCATAAGAATTCACGAATGCGGGCTTCAATTTCCGGGAAATGGTGCCAGGTATCGAGTACTTCGGTGTACAAACCAAATGATGTTATACAGGAAGGAACAAAATTTTTATATCCGGCTTCCGTCATCAGTGAGAACTGCCTGGCAACCACCGTCATGGTTGTATCCATTGGAACAACATCCGTGTGATATCCAATTCCGGTGCAGGAGGTATGGATTGCCTGATCACAGACATCCTTGTTCAATTCTGTTTGCAGTATCTTTAAAAAGGCAGTTTCTGAACCCGGAAAAAAAGTTTGCCGGACACAACTGCGTACATAATAATAGTGATCATCAGCGATTTCCTTTTGATAATCCTGCCAGATTTTGCGTTTTCCTTCTTCTTTCATATCAACCGTAAATCGTTTTAAAATAAGGATTGTCCATCCCGTCATCCAGTTTCTCTCCCCGTTCAGCTGCTTTCCTCCTGGAACAATCCTCAATGTGAGCATATCGATTCAATCCGCCTGTTACTTCAAATATTTTCCTGATTTCATCCATTGATTCTTCCGGAATAGTACGCATAGCCCCGGGGCCGCTTCCCTGAAAATTTGCCCCGAGCCGTGCCATTACATCGGGCATATTGGCCAGTTCCCATTCCCACATCGGACCCTGTTCCGGATGATTCTCAAAGCTTATCTCATTGGGAATCAGACAATAACCATGTTTAAGTATCCAGTCGCCAATTATTCGTTTGACAGCCAGTTGCTGCCGGCCTTTTTCCGACTCTGTAAAAAATCCCATTTCCTGCGAAAGATTCCGCAAGGCCATAATGACCAGTCCTGGAGCATTATCCCGCGGGCAGCGTGTTTTACATGACATACATTCGCCGCAGTACCAGATCATGTCCGATTTCAGAAGTTCTTCAATCTGCTGTTCATCTTTCGACTGAAGAATATCAATTAATTGTCTGGGGTCATAATTCCAAAATTCAGCCGCAGGGCAGATGGCTGTACAGGTTCCGCAATGAATGCAGGCTTTCAGGCCTTCGATGAAGCGGACATCCTGCATCAGTTTATCATAAAGTACTCCCATAATACAGAACTCTCTATTTATTCGTTCGCAAATTCATAGCCTGTAGGTTTAAATTTCTAATACAGGCAGATCAGTTGGACGTTCAAATTTAGTGAATTCTCTCCAATCAGGCAATCCCATATCTAATATTTTATCGATCTGATTGACTAGCTGTTAGCATATTAACCCTCAAAAAAATTAAATATTTTTTAACAAATATGAACCAAACGGAGTGCTAAATTGTATATTTACCATGCTGTTGCCCGAACACCACATATAATATAATACTAACCAAACCCCTTTATTATGAAAATTAAAGCGTTAACCCTGCTCGTGCTTTTCGCACTGTTAAGCTCAAGTCTGTTTAGCCAGACAAAAGAAAATCCAAATGCCATCGGTCTTTTTGGACTGAAACATTGCTATGTAGGAAGCCTTGGCAATGGCTTCGGTGATTTCAGCCAGCCATTTAATGGATTCGTGGGTGTTTCATTTTTGAAATACTACGATAACAATCTCAATTTCAGCCTCAACGCCGATTTTGGCAAACTGGCTTATGAAAAAAATGAGAAAAAGACCTATGAAGAAAACCTGACTCATCTGAGTTTACGGGTTCATTACAAATTTGCCAACGGATATATTCTTCCTGAAGATGCCCGTTTTGCTCCTTTCCTCACTTCAGGGATCGGACTTGCCTTTTTTGGTGGTGATGACAAAATTGAAAAACACAAAGATGTTCTTTTCCCGCTTGGAATCGGATTCAACTATCGTATCAACGATAAATGGGCATTGCAGTATCAGGGAAATATGAACATTACCGTGATGAAATATCCCAAAGATGGCAAAGGTCAATCATCTGAAGATCATTTCTTTGGACATTCTTTGGGTGTAGTTTATTCGATGGCTTCCTGCTGCAAAAACAAAGGCACCAAAGACAAAGATTCTGATGGTGATGGTGTTATGGATCGTGCTGATAAATGTCCGGGTACTCCAAAAGGTGTAAAAGTGGATATTGATGGATGTCCGGTTGTAAGTGCCGAAACCAAAAAAATTCTCGACGATGCCATTACCGGTGTTCAGTTTGAAACATCAAAAGATGTGATCACCACCGAATCATTCCCGATTCTCGACAATGTAGTCAATGTCATGAAAAACAACCCGGCCTACAAACTGGAAATCAACGGACACACTGACAATCAGGGAGATGATGCCATGAATCTGGATTTATCCAAACGTCGTGCTGCTGCTGTAAAGAAATATCTGGTTAGCAAAGGAGTTGCCGAAAACCGCCTGAAAGATCAGGGATTTGGCGAAACCAAACCGATTGCTGATAACAATACTGCTGAAGGCAGAGCAAAAAACCGCCGTGTAGAGTTTAAAATCGTTTTCTAAAATCTGTTTTAAATAATTGATTAAAAGGCTGTTCTGCGAAAGCGGGGCAGCCTTTTTTAGTGACGCGTGACGCGTGACGGGTGACGGGAAGATTCACTATCTTTGCACATAAATTGATGATTTATGGATTTTCCTGCATTACATGCTATTTCTCCGGTTGATGGTCGGTATCGCCGTGTAACTGAACCTCTTGCAGACTATTTTAGTGAAGCTGCTGTAATCCGGTACAGAATTATTGTAGAAATTCGGTATTTCCTGGCACTGCATACGTATAAGCTTCCACAGCTACAATCGGTATCAGCCGGACAAATTCAGCAACTTGAACAACTGGAAAAGGATTTGTGCATAGATGATGCTCAAGCTGTTAAAGCCATTGAGAAGATCACCAATCATGATGTAAAATCGGTGGAAATGTTCCTCCGCGATAAATTTGATGTGTTTGGAATGCAGGCCTTTAAGGAATTTATTCACTTTGGTCTTACCTCGCAGGATATCAACAACACGGCCTTTCCCATGGCCATGAAGGATGCACATGAAAACCTGATCATGCCTGCAATCCTGAGGGTTATTGAGAAACTTAAAGGCATGGCAGAGGAATGGAAAGACATCCCGATGCCAGCCCATACCCATGGACAACCTGCTTCCCCTACCCGACTTGGAAAAGAAATTCTGGTGTTTACTGAACGTCTTGAGGAACAACTGGCATATTTCAGCTACATCCCCTTTTCCGGCAAATTCGGTGGTGCTACCGGTAATCTGAATGCTCACTATGTGGCCTATCCTGACCTTGACTGGAAGGAATTTGCCAACCGGTTTTTGTCGGACCGTCTTAACCTTAAACGCCAGCAAACCACTACACAGATTGAACATTACGATCATATGGCGGCCTATTTCGACAATCTGAAGCGCATACATACCATCCTGCTCGACCTTTGTCGCGATATGTGGACCTATATTTCGATGGAATATTTCAAACAACGGGTTGTTGCCAACGAGGTTGGAAGTTCAGCCATGCCACATAAGGTTAATCCCATAGATTTTGAAAATGCGGAAGGGAATTTCGGGATTGCCAATGCCATCCTGGAACATCTTTCGGCTAAACTGCCGATTTCAAGGCTGCAGCGCGATCTGACCGATTCCACCGTCATCCGGAATATCGGAGTGCCACTCGGGCACAGCCTGATAGCCCTTACGAGTCTGCTTAAGGGATTAAACAAAATCACCCTGAATCAAAGTAAACTGGAGGCCGGTCTTGAGGCAAACTGGGCCGTGGTAGCCGAAGCCGTTCAAACCATTTTGCGACGTGAATGCTATCCGGATCCTTATAATGCACTCAAAGCGCTTACCCGGACAGGTGGGAGCATTACACGAGAAACAATACGCCAATTTATTGATCAACTGAACGTCAGCAATTCTGTTAAAACAGAGTTACACGCAATCACACCCCATAATTACACCGGAAAATAAACTGTTAGTCAGCCTGTTTGAAAAGTTTCATCCGCATATTTAAATATCTGATTCCATACTGGCCAAAAGCTGTCTGGAACATCGTCATGAATCTGGCCGGAGCCTTCTTTTCTGTTTTTTCACTGGCCATGGTGGTCCCTTTTCTACAGGTGCTGTTCAGACCGGCTATCATTCCCGTACCTCCTCCCCCGTTCCGGCTTGATAAAGATGTGGTAATCAGTCATTTTTACTATTTCGTTGATTATCTGAGTTTTACTCAGGGAAAATCGATGGCCCTGTTTTTTATCTGCCTGTTCGTGCTGGGAATGTTTCTGCTGAAAAATATATTCCAATACCTGGCTCTGTATGTACTGGCTCCGATCCGGACAGGCGTAGTAAAAGACCTTCGAAACGACATTTACAAAAGGATTCTGATATTGCCCCTTGCATATTACAGTGAAGAAAAGCGCGGCGATATCATCGCCCGCATGACAAGCGATATTCAGGAAGTGGAATGGTCGGTTATGAAATCCTTCGAACTCTTTTTCCGGGAACCCATTACCATACTTTTGTTTCTGGTCAGTCTTTTTACCTTGAGCTGGTCGCTCACACTTTTTGTGTTGGTACTTTTACCCATCAGTGGCCTGTTGATCGGTCTCATTTCCAGATCCTTACGAAAACGAAGCGTAAAAACCCAGCAGAAAATGGGTGTATTGATGTCGGTGATCGAGGAAAGCCTGAGTGGTTTGAGGATCATCAAATCTTTTAATGCCATTGATCAGGCAGGCGACAAATTTGCTGCCATCAATGAGGATTATACCCGGCAGATGGTGAAGATTTCGAGAAGAACGGACCTGGCATCTCCTTTGAGTGAATTTCTGGGGATCATTATTCTGGTGATAATCCTGATTTATGGCGGAAGTCAGGTACTGAGCGGCCGGATTGGACTATCGGCAGAAGGATTTATCGCATTTATTGCCATTTTTTCACAGCTCATCAATCCTGTAAAAAACCTCACCATGGCCTGGTATCAAGTTCAGAAGGGCGTTGCTTCACTTGACCGGATTCATCAGGTAATTGATGCTGAGGAAATCATCATTGAAAAGAATAATGCATTAACTATCAAACAATTAGATAACAGTATTGAATTGCGGGATGTCAGTTTCCGGTATGAAGATGAGTGGGTTCTGAAGAATATTAATCTTATCATCCGGAAAGGAGAAAGCATTGCACTGGTGGGCTCTTCGGGCAGTGGAAAATCAACACTGGCGGATCTGCTTCCCCGTTTTCATGATTGTACCGAAGGCGAGGTTCTTGTGGATGGGATTAACATTAAGGAATATAGAATTGATCATATCCGTGCGTTGATGGGCATTGTAACACAGGAGGCTATATTGTTCAATGACAGCGTATTAAACAATATTGCTTTTGGAAAAACTGTCTTTGATGAGGCTGAAGTTACAGAAGCTGCCAGAGCAGCAAATGCCCATGAGTTTATAAGTGGTATGGAAAACGGATATTACAGCCGTATTGGTGACCGGGGCAGCAGACTGAGTGGCGGACAGCGTCAACGCATCAGTATTGCCCGTGCATTGATCAACAAACCGGATGTTCTGATATTTGATGAAGCAACCTCTGCCCTGGATAATGAGTCTGAGAAGCTTGTAACCGAAGCAGTGGAACAATTATTAAAAAAACACACCTCTGTTTTGATAGCGCATCGATTTTCCAGCATACAACATGTCGACCGGATTATCGTTCTGGAAAATGGTAGAATTGCAGAAGAAGGTACGCACACAGAGCTTTTATTATTAGGGGGTGTGTATAAAAAGTTGTACGACTTACAATCACTCCCGTAGATTTTTCTAATTTTGACCAAAATTTAAAACATGGATCTTACAAAAATTCTTACTATTTCCGGAAAAAGCGGATTGTTTAATCTCGTTGCCCAGACAAAAACCGGTGCAATCGTAGAATCCTTTACGGATAAAAAGCGTTTTCCGGTATTTGCCAATGAGAAAATGAATTCGCTGGAGGAAATCAGTATTTTCACAACCGATGAGGATAAACCCCTGAAAGAAGTTCTGGAACTGATGTTTAAAAAAGAAAACGGTGGTCCGGCCTCAGTGGATAAAGAAAATTCTGCAGCATTGAAAGCCTATCTGGAAGAAGTATTGCCGGATTATGACAAAGAACGTGTTTATGTCAGTGACATTAAAAAGCTGATTACCTGGTATATGATCCTGCATAAGGAAGGATTATTGGAAATCAGTGAACCGGAAACAACTGAAGAAGCAGAAAAAACTGAGGATCCCGGTACAGGGGAAGAAACAGATGTCGAAAGTAATTCTTGATTGCCAACTGGTTACTAACCAGGAATTAAGCCCACTTTATCATTTACTCGAATTTAGAGCACCTGCCACATTTCCCAAAGTATTTCCAGGGCAGTTTGCAGAGATTCTGGTACCGAACGCCCCGCATACCTTTTTGCGACGGCCTTTTTCGGTATATGATGCAGACGAACAAAACCATATTATAAAGTTCATCATAAAAATAGCAGGTGAAGGTACCCGCCTTCTGTGTTCGATGAAAGCCGGAGAAATTGCCAATATTCTGTTCCCGTTGGGTAAAGGATTCACGCTGCCGGCGGGTAAAGCTTTGGTTGTCGGGGGTGGTGTTGGGATTGCTCCCATGTTTCTTTTATCGCGCTGGCTGAATGATCATGGTTTTACCTGTGATATTTTACTGGGTGGCCGCTCCAAAGCCGATATTATTAATACAGAGGAGTTCTCTGTTTATGGGAAGCTGGGTATCACAACTGATGACGGAAGCCTTGGGCATCATGGAATTATAACCACTCATCCCTGGCTTCAGAAAATTGATCCTGCCATAACGAGGATATATACCTGTGGTCCTGAACCGATGATGCGTGCAGTTGCAGCCATTGCGGTCAACCAAAATGTTGATTGCGAGGTTTCTCTTGAAAATACGATGGCTTGCGGGTATGGAGTTTGCCTTTCGTGCATCGTGGCAACAGATGAAGGAAACATATGTACCTGTACCGAAGGACCTGTTTTCAATACCAAAATACTGAAAGACTGGAATAATCCTCCGGTCAGCCCTACCCGATCACATTAATTGTCAATTCATGCCGAAATTAACGACCCAAATACACAATCTTCAGCTAAAAAATCCAGTACTTACCGCTTCAGGAACCTTTGGTTATGGTCTTGAGCATGCTGATTTCTTTGATGTTTCACGGCTCGGAGGGATTGTTACCAAGGCTGTTTCGAAAGAACCACGTAGAGGAAATAACTATCCGCGCATGGCCGAAACACCCTCTGGCATGCTCAATGCTATTGGTCTGCAAAACAAGGGAATTGATCATTTTGAACGGGAAATATATCCGGAATTATTAAAATTCGATACGAATATTATAATCAATGTTGCCGGACACAGTGTTGATGACTATGTGTATGTTGCTGAACGACTCAATGAACTTGAACATGTACATGCAATCGAACTGAATATCAGTTGTCCGAATGTAAAAGATGGTCTTGCGTTCGGGACCTCCTGCCCTTCGGCTACTGCACTTACAATTGCTGTACGTAAAGTTTATCATAAAACGCTGATTGTCAAACTTTCGCCCAATGTTACCAGCATCGTGGAAATGGCCAAGGCCATTCAGGATGGCGGTGCTGACGCCTTATCGGTGATCAATACGCTGATCGGGATGGCCATTGATGTAGAAAAACGCAAACCGATTCTGGCAACGGTGACAGGCGGTTTAAGCGGACCGGCAATTAAACCTGTTGCCCTGCGCATGGTATATCAGGTTTCAAAAGCAGTTGACATACCGGTTATCGGAATTGGTGGAATCATGACTGGAACCGATGCAGTTGAATTTTTACTGGCCGGAGCCACAGCCGTACAGATTGGAACGGCCAATTTCATTTATCCGGATGCGTGTATGCGGATACTCGATGGTATAGAAGAATATCTCGACAGGCATAACATAGCCGATATCAACGACTTAATTGGAGGATTAAAGATTTGTTAACAATTATTTAAAATTAAGTTAACATATCCCGTTTTCACACGCAACAAACCATCCTTTTTTCCTAATTTTACCCGCGTTACCAAAATGTGACCGAAAATGTTCGGATTAGATCCCCTATTGACTACACTGCTGATTGTCTGCATTGTAGCTGCCTGTGCCTTTGAGTTTATCAATGGCTTTCATGATACAGCCAACGCTGTAGCCACTGTAATTTATACCAACTCCCTGAAACCGACTATTGCTGTAATCTGGTCAGGTTTATGGAATTTCCTGGGAGTGTATGTTGGAGGAATTGCAGTAGCCATGGGAATTGTGAATTTATTACCCATTGAAATGCTGGTAGATCAGAATGTCTACCATAGTGTTGCGATGATTATGTCGCTGGTTCTTACAGCGATTATCTGGAATCTCTGGACCTGGTATTTCGGGATTCCCTGCTCGAGCAGCCATACACTTATTGGATCAATATTCGGAGTTGGTCTCGCTTTCATGCTGCTACCCGGAAACGGAGATGTTGCCTTAAACTGGCATAAAGTAGAGGATATCGGGCTAAGTTTGTTGATTTCCCCCATATTCGGGTTTGGTTTAGCCATGTTCCTGATGATCGCGTTGAAAAAGATGCTAAAAGACAAACGGTTGTTTGAGGAGCCACCAAAAGATATGCCGCCACCATTATGGGTTCGTGCAGTATTAATTCTAACGTGTACGAGCGTGAGTTTTTCTCACGGATCGAACGATGGACAAAAAGGAGTTGGTTTAATTATGATCATCCTGATCAGCATTGTTCCTGCATTTTTTGCCATTGACCACAGCCGGACACCTGCACAGCTCACATCGGATCTTACGAGGATAGAGCAATCGATGATGCGTGTTAATGCATCGCTTGTTGAAGATGTTGACAAAGCATATTCAGATAAGATCATTAAAATGGTGAATGAGATTCAGGATAAAATTGAAGGCAAGCAGAAATTTGTTGAACTGGAAAAAGAATCCCATTTTACTATCCGGAAGGATATGTTGCAGATCTCGAAAAAATACAACACATTTCTGGACGATATGGATTCAGAAGGCAAATTAAAACTAAACAGGTCTGAGTATAAAGATGTTAAGTCTGATATTAAGAAACTGGCAGGGTATACCCAATACTCACCCTGGTGGGTTATTCTGATGATATCAGTTTCTCTGGGACTTGGAACGATGGTAGGCTGGCGAAGAATTGTTGTTACCATTGGGGAGAAAATCGGGAAATCACACCTCACATATGCACAGGGAGCCAGTGCCGAATTGGTTGCAGCCAGTACAATCGGGATTTCGACCTGGCTTGGTCTGCCGGTAAGTACAACACATGTATTGTCATCCGGTGTTGCAGGAACAATGGTAGCAGGAAAGGGACTTAAAAATCTCCGTGCAAAAACCGTCAAAAGCATTGCTATTGCCTGGCTGGTAACACTCCCGGTTACTATTCTATTAAGCGGGGGATTATTCCTTGCCATGTATTATCTGATCGGATAAACCAATTTGTGTACCTTTGCGCCTTCAAATACGAAGGCAAATGACTGATTTATTTAATTTTCTGATTGATTTTGTGCTGCATATCGACAAGCACCTTGTTGAAATTGTAACAAAGTATGAGACCTGGACCTATGTCATACTATTTTTAATCGTCTTCTGCGAAACCGGACTTGTAATAACACCTTTTCTACCAGGTGATTCCCTGTTATTCGCTGCAGGTGCCATATCTGCAATGGATGGTCAGCCATTGACCATCGCCGGCATCATGATTACCTTTTTCATTGCCGCTTTTCTGGGAGATAATACCAATTACTTCATTGGTAAATTTTTAGGACAAAAGGTATATGATAAAAACTACCGGTTAATTAAGCGGAAATACCTGGATCAAACCCATCAGTTTTACGAAAAACATGGAGGGAAAACGATTATTATCGCACGTTTTATGCCGATTATCAGGACATTTGCTCCTTTTGTAGCGGGAGTTGGTACGATGACCTACGTTCGTTTTATTTCGTTTAGTGTAGCTGGAAATATCATTTGGGTTGGATTGTTTTGTCTTGCCGGTTTCTTCTTTGGCAATATCCCTTTTGTTCAGAACAATTTCTCGATAATCGTACTTGCAATTATAGCAGTATCATTGGTTCCACCAGTTTTTGCGGTATTAAGAGCCTGGATAAATAATCGAAAAGCGGCTTAAATTTATTTTAACATCGCATTATCCAGTCTTGCAAAAGAACGTTTCAGCAGGAATGGGCTTGCCAGTGTTGTGACTATACCCATCACAACCAGGATGGAGTAAACTGAGGTATCGATTAACCCATTCTGCAAGGCGATATTGGCAATAACGAGTTCCATAATTCCTCTGGCATTCAAACCGATACCCAGCGTTGTTGATTCCTGTTTATTAAGTCCGGCAAGCCGCCCTCCGTAATATCCGCCAATAATTTTACTCGAGAAAGAAGCAACAAGAACAAGTACAAGCAGCCAGATATTCGTAATCGACTGTATATTAAATTGTATACCCATTGCAGCAAAAAAGATGGGAGCCAGGAAGCCCATGGTTATACCAGATGTGGTTGATTTGACCTTTTCAAAATTCTCAATACCAAGAAAATCGCGGTTAAGCAACATCGCTCCAAAAAAGGCACCAATTACAAAGTGAAGGCCCAAGACTTCAGAAACACTGGCAAAAATGAGTACAAACACAATGATCATTGCAAATAAAGACTCCTTCCCTTTCAGGAATGTAAGCAATTTGCCAAGACTTGACTGAATAAGCGGTATTTTTGAGGTTGCGAGTCTGAATGCCTTGTAGGAAATAAACATGAGGGCCACAAACAATCCGACTTTGAATGTGGTAATCAGAACAGAAATAAGCAATGATGTAATATCGCTTTCAGCTGATCTGGAATCCAGGATGATACCAAGAATCAGCAGGGAGATAATATCGTTAAAAATGGCTGCACTAATAATCTTCTGACCGATATCGGTGTTTAATTTACCCAGATCCATGAGGATTCTGACGCTGACCGGAAGCGCAGTAATTGAAATACACAGACTGATAAAAAGCGTTAACAACCAATCCAGTTGAAGGATTAATCCGATCATCAATCCAAAAATCATGGGGATAATAAATCCTAAAACAGCAATGAAAAGGCTTTTCCCTCTAACAGAATTGCGCACATCTTCTGGTCTGATTTCCATACCAGCCAATACGATCAGCAGGAAAACCCCCAATTCGGAAAGGACACTGATTTCGCCGGAGAAGTGCACCACACCAAGCAATGAGGGTCCGAGGATAAAACCAGCCATAATCTCACCAATCATGGCCGGCTGACCAAACCGTTCGAATACCTCACCCAGAAACCTGGCAAAGAGAAGAAGAAGAAGAAGAGTTACAGTGAAGGGTAAGGCAGGTTGCAGTGCTATATTAATGATCATAAATCCGTTTCAGTTTGCTGGGAGTATCTTCTTCCAGTTGCAAGGGCACAGTTTCAACAAAAACATTACTCGTATCAAGCCCATATGCTTTCACATCTGGCACACCTATATTCTTTAAAACCACGTAAATATCCATGATCATCTGCTCAAAAGCTTTAAAGTCGAAGTCATAGTTCTGAATCCGGTCGATAATCACAAATTTAAAATCACCGGGAATATGATGTTTTCTGAGTGATTCATAACGACTAACAATATCAATTTCCTGATTCCTGACCATATCCTGAATAACCTGTTTAAAAAACAGGTTAACCCGGGGTTGAATCCTGAATCCAAGTTTGAGGTCTACCCGCATGAGAGTATCAGGGATTAGCGTTTCTACACTGTAAGACATGGTATGTGGTTCATCCACGATATCAATATGAATAAACCAATAAAGATCTGCGCGTTTGGGTTGCTTATTAAAAATGGAATAGATTATTTTCGACTCAACATCATGGTTATAGTTAGCTTTCGTCAGATAAATAAGGTTCGTTGCATATTTGATAACCGATTCGTCGGCTTTAAGGTCTTTAAACCATTCGAGATAATTATCGACCCGAACGAAGGTAATAAACCGGTTTTTAATGAGGCGGCCACGGTACCACACATACATAATGATAAACAAGGCACCACTGATTAAGGTGGTAACCCAACCACCATGCATAAACTTATTGAGGTTTGCAATCAGAAATGAACCTTCAACAAAAAGATAGAGCGATGTAAAGATAAAAATGAGATAAACCGGAACCTTCTGATAATAGAAAAAGAAAGTCAGTAAAATTGTGGTCATCAACATTGTAATATTGATTGTAAGCCCATATGCTGCTTCCATTTTTGCGGATTCACGGGTAAACAGGATAAAGAGGATACAGGCTACCCACAAAAACCTGTTCACACTGGGAATATACATCTGACCTTTTACGGTTGTGGGATAATTTATTCTGACTTTTGGCCAAAAATTCAGAAGAATGGCTTCACTGATAATGGTATAAGAAGCTGTAATCATAGCCTGACTGGCGATTACTGCTGCGCCAGTAGCAATAATAATACCGGTAATCAAAAACCAGGAGGGCATGATTGAATAGAAGGAATTTACAGTTCGGATATCGATATCAGGATGGGTTAATAACCATGCACCCTGACCAAAATAATTAAGAATCAGAGCTGTTTTAACCAGCCCCCAGGTGGCCCGGATATTTTTTACTCCACAATGACCCAGATCCGAATACAAGGCATCTGCACCGGTAGTTGCCAGAAAAACAGCACCAAGCAACAGAAATCCTCCGGGGTATTCAATCAATAGTTTTATCCCGTGGACCGGATTAAGAGCTTCCAGAATCATCGGGTATTGAACTATCTGCAATATCCCTAAGGTTCCCAGCATAGTAAACCAGATAAACATAATCGGGCCAAAGGATTCTCCCAGGATATTGGTGCCAAATTGCTGCATTAAGAAAAGTAAGCAAATGATTACCAACACAATAGGAATAATAGGAACTGAAGGAAAAACAATTTGAAGTCCTTCAACGGCAGAAACTACAGTGATTGCAGGTGTAATAATTCCATCAGCCAGCATCGTAGAACCACCGATAATTGCAAAAACAAAAACCCATCGGGCACGCTTTCGGATAAGAGCGTATAGGGCAAATATCCCTCCCTCACCTTTATTATCAGCCCTCAAGGCAATAATAACATATTTCAGTGTGGTTTGAAGAGTCAATGTCCAGAAAATACAGGATAATGCGCCATATATAAGCGATTCTGACAATCCCGCAGAATTGTTTACGATGGATCTGAGAACATAAAGGGGTGAAGTTCCGATATCTCCATAGACAATACCGAGTGTAATGACCAATCCTGAAAAGGAAAGCTTATTAATATGTGATTGCCCTGCTTTCAAGTGTATTTTATTGAAGTGAATTTATTATGCAAATATCTGTATAATTAGATAAAACCCACGTATAGAATTAATGATCTTGCTGAATTATTGGTTCTTTTTCTTGTTTAACATTATGATTTGCATGGGGATGCCAGCCTAAAACCAGTATAAGCATCGCAAAACCAGCAACATATGCAATTGGAATATGCCAGGCCTTTTTCACATAATCAATTGTATTTCTTGTTTCAGGAAAGATTCCGGAAATGGCAACACCGGCCGACGATCCAAACCAGATCATAGAGCCACCAAAGCCTACACTGTAAGCCAAAACGCCCCAGTCATAGCCACCCTGATCGAGGCATAATTTGGTTAAGGGAATGTTATCAAAAATGGCAGAAACAAATCCATAGGCAAATGCAGTCCAAACTGAAGCCGGGGGAAGTTCTTCTACCGGCATCAGAGAAGCACAGGTTACGAGCGCCATGAGGAAAATACTGCCTTTCATGGCAAGTTTAGCCTCCTTCCATGGAACTGAGGTTAATATCATACCCATCAGCAGGGCTAACCAAACACCAATTGCCGGAAAATCAAAATAAAAATTGGTAAGAATAGTTGAAACAAGTATCAGAGCAACCAGAATCAGTTTCCGATATTGAATTTTTACTCCTTTGGGTGCGTCCTTCCTGATTTTTTGGAATTTATCCTGTTGCAGGGAGGCAGGAATACCAAAAATGACCAAAGCTGTAATACTCGCAACAAAGCCATGAAGCACATCCAAAGGAGAAACCCCGTCGATCCACATCAATGTAGTTGTTGTATCGCCAATAACACTCCCGGCGCCACCCGCGTTTGAGGCTGCAATTATTCCTGCAACATAACCTATATGTACTTTCCCTTTGAAAACTACCAAAGCAATGGCTCCTCCGATCATCGCAGCAGCAATGTTATCGAGGAAGGTGGATAAAACAAAAATCATCACCAGTAATACGAAAGCTCCTTTCCAGTCATTCGGGAGTATGGCAGGCAGCGTATCGGGTATTTTGGATTCTTCAAACAATTTAGCCAGAATAGAGAATCCGAGTAACAGTCCGAACAAATTAAGCAAGATAGGCCATTCGCCCTGTCGCATCTCCTTATTTAATATTTGTTGAAGAATATCTCCTTCCCCAAACAGGTGGTGATAAAAATCGAATACGGGATCAAAAAACAGTTTCAGGATTAACAGAACTGCCAGGCCGGAAATGGCGACTTCCATGGTTCGTTTGTGAAAGAGAGCAACGCCTCCGAGTGTTAGGGCAAAGAGAATAAACTCAAGCCGGATACCCAAAATTACAGGTATTGTCAGTAACATAGTTTTGAATTAGTTAAATGAGTATGAGAGTTTTTGGAATTCCTTACTGTATTTTATGCTTATTTCCGAACATCATCATGATTCGTTGAACTTCCTCGAGTTTTACCGGTTTGCTGATGTATTCATCCATTCCTACTTCAAGACATTCTTCCCGGTCACCCTGCATGGCATTGGCAGTCATGGCAACTATTACAGGTCGTTTATCACCGTAGATCTCAATCACTTTGCGTGTGGCCTCAAACCCATCCATTTCCGGCATTTGAATATCCATAAAAATGATATCATAGGATTGACGCTTTAGTGCATCCAGCACTTCCAGACCATTCGCTGCAACATCAGGCTGATATCCCATCAGTTGAAAAACCTTCACGATAAGCTTCTGATTTATCATATTATCTTCAGCAATCAGAAGATTCATCGGCAAATCTTTAGCGATATTAATTAAAATATCTGTCGGTTTGGTTTTAAATGAAACTGGTTTTGTCCTGGCCAGAACCCCGGTTAATATATCAAAGAGCTGAGATTGCTTGATCGGTTTGGTTACATAATAATTAAAAAGTTCATCAATCTGAGCTGTATCCTCCCGGTATCCAAGCGATGTAAGCATAATCATCGGAAATATTTCCTTTGTCAGGTTGATCCTGAGTATTCTGGCAAGCGTAACACCGTCCATTTCAGGCATTTGCATATCGATGATGCCAACATCAAATTTTTTGTTTTTAAGAACTTCAATGGCTTTAGGTCCACTTTCGACAGCCGTAGGAATTAATCCCCAGTTTTTGCAGTGAAGGCTTAGAATCTGTCGGTTGGCTTCATTATCATCAACAATAAGTACCGTTTTCCCGGGTAGAAAGGGATGTGATAGTTTTTGTTGCGATTCTTTTGAACCCACAACATTCTGATAGGAGGTCTGGAAAGTAAATTTAAATTCTGACCCTTTTCCATCCACACTTTCAACCCAGATTTTACCCCCCATCAGGGTAATCAATTTCGAACAAATGGCGAGTCCAAGTCCGGTTCCGCCAAAACGCCTTGAGGTAGAAGCATCTACCTGGGTGAAGGGTGTAAATAAGTTTTGAATCTTATCCGAAGGAATACCTATTCCTGTATCTTTTACAGCAAATTCGAGAATAACATTATCTCCATCACGCTGAATTTCATTTACATAAATGATAATTTCACCGGATGAAGTAAATTTGATTGCATTTCCAACCAGATTGACCAATACCTGCCTTAAGCGGGTTATATCGCCAAGTATATGGCTTTCAATTTTCTGATCTACCCAGAAAAGCAGATCAAGTTTCTTCTCAAAAGCTTTCGTGGCAAGCAGGTCAAAGACATCTTCAATACAAAGGCGTATTGAGAAGGGGTGAATTTCGAGTTCCATTTTCCCTGATTCAATCTTGGAAAAATCGAGTATATCATTGATAATACTGAGTAGATTTTCTCCGGAAAGCCGGATTGTATCTGCATAATCACGTTGCTCAGAAGTCAGCGGTGTTTGAAGAAGCAGGCTTGTCATTCCAATGACCCCATTCATCGGAGTTCTTATTTCATGACTCATAACGGCCAGGAAATCGGATTTGGCTTTATTGGCTACTTCTGCATCATTACGGGCTTTAACCAGTTCTAATTCAGCCAGTTTTCGTTTTGTAATATCTTCAAAACTTTCAACTCCTCCAACAATATTCCCCATGGAGTCTTTAATATAATCAACATTTTTCAAAATGAACAGGCGTTCACCTGATTTGGATTTTATCGTGCATTCCTTCCCGGTCACCGGTTTGGGAACATCGGAAGCAAATAAGCCACATCGTTCAACGCAGGGTGTTTCTGCAAAAACATAACAATCATTGCCAATCACTTCATCTGCAGTAAAACCTGTAATTTCTGCTGCTTTCCGGTTCCAGCTCGAAATCTTCTGATTCATATCCACTGTGAACAGAGCACTTGGAATAACCCGGGTAATCATTTCAGCTGTTTCTTTGGCTTCGATCAGGAGTTCCTCTGTTCTCTTTAACTCTGTAATATCGATCAGCACAGTAAGTCCAACATATTCCTGATGATACATAATTCGCTGACCCCTGACAATCACAGATCTCCGGGAACCTGCTTTGGTTGAAAACTGCATTACATAATCATCCAGTTGCTGACCCGACATCCGCAGGGCGATTTTTTGCTTTGCCAGATCACTTATATCTTTATCAAGGAAATCCACAATAAAGGCTCCGACCATTTCCTCCATCGAATAACCTGTAATATCGCACATGGCTTGATTTCCAAATAAGATGACCCCATTTTTGTGAATAAAAACAGCCTCCGGAAGCTGAGCGATCAGCTCTTTATATAGTGTTTCCGATTCAGAAGCATTTAATTCTGCAATATTGCGTTTTGCTACTTCTTGCTCCAGATCAAGTTTTTGCTTAAAGAACTTTGCTACCAGATTGGATAATGTTCCGAATTCATCCTTTTTTTCTACAAAATTCTGCAGCAATGAAGGATCATTTTTCTCAAAGCTGGAAGCGATGGCTTTGATGGGGCGGGTGATCCATCTGAATAAAAACCAGGCAACAACGAGAACGAAGAAAATGGAATAAAATAAAAAAACATACAATTTCACACTCTGCATACCCTGAAAATGATCCAAAACAGAATTAGAAAAGGAAAAAACAACCCGACAAGTTGATTGACCTTTATAGTCCGGTAGTGAAATCACAACATCATCTGTTCCCACGGAATGACCATCCGGTTTCGAGGCATTTGGAATAGAATCGTTTGACAGAAAATTAATTTTCGAATCTGTAAGATTCTCCAATTCCTTCACATACCGTTTATCCCAAAGCCGGGCTGCTCCAAAATAACCTTTTGGTTCTGACTTACGCCCAGGGTCATTGGTGCTGTGAACAGATGCAATGCGCAACTCCAGAACGCCTGTTGGAGTATTAACATAGAAATTGTTGGTTCTGTTATTCTTTAACAGATTGATTAAAGCCGGAACCGGAATGAGAGGTTTGTTGGTTATACCAGAAGAATCAAGCGGATGATGATTAGAATAAACCAGATTAAACGAATCATTCAATACCCAAATAGCCGAAAAATTGTAACTTTCAAAAAGAAGTTCAAGGGCTTCCTTTTCAAAGACCTCATTCGGCTTCTCAATATATTCCACCATTTCATCCCAAATCGAATACTCATTGTTGACAACAATCTCGAGAGAGCGTGAGTTAAGATGGAGTAATTTCTGAAAAGTTTCTTCCTTTTCTTTGTTAATATCCTGCGTAATCGCTTCTATTTGTTTGTCCTCGTACAGGCGTGACCCGTAAAAAAACATTAAAAAGAAAACAAGCATCAGGCTTAGAATCAGGATGATCTTTGTACTAACTGATTTCATGATTACCCATTAACCGGATTAATAATTGTATTCAAAATTACACAAATTAGCGGCTAAAAACAGCGTTTGCTGAATAATTCAAATAATATTGACTTCTGTTTCTATTCTTATCTTAAATTTTTGGAATACAGATTCAATGATTTGTTCTGCTAATTGAAATATCATTAATCCGCTTGATTGTCCATAATTTACGAGAACCAGCGCCTGATTGACATGAACGCCGGCATCTTTTTCACGATATCCTTTCCAGCCACATTGATCAATCATCCAGGCCGCCGCCAGTTTAAATTTATCATCTTTCTGAGGAAAGGCAATGATCTGAGGATATTTTACCAGTAAATTTCTGAAAACATCTCCCCCGACTACAGGATTTTTAAAAAAGCTACCGGCATTTCCAATCAATTCAGGATCAGGCAATTTGCTGCGTCTGATTGAACAAACTGCTTCCCTAATATCTGAAACAGTGATGGATTCATCGGGTATTCCTGCTTTTTGAATTTCAGCTTTGATGGCACCATAATCCAGCTTTGGAACCGGATGTATATCCAGACGAAAGGTGACTTCAAGAATAATATATTGTCCTTTCCCTTCCTGTTTAAAAAAGCTGTCACGGTATCCAAAGCGGCATGTTTTGGCATCAAAGGTCCGGATCGATCCATCACTGATATTTAAGGCCCTGAGAGAATGGAATACATCACACAGTTCAACACCATAGGCACCAATATTTTGAATGGGTGAAGCACCTACAGTTCCGGGAATCAGGGATAGATTTTCCAAACCTCCATATCCCAGATTCACTGTATATTGAACAAACTCATCCCAAATTTCTCCAGCCATCGCAGCTACCAGGATATGTCCGTTTTCCTGCTGACAAACCCGTATTCCCCTGGCAGATATTTTCAGAATGAGACCTTTATAATCGGATGTAAAAAGCATATTACTGCCTCCACCGAGGATTGTATATTCCGGGAATTTCTGCAGGTCTGTTTTCACAAAATCTACAATGGCCTGTTCTGAATCCAACTCTATAAAATGACTGCAGCTGACATCAATCCCGAAAGTATTGTACTTTAAAAGTGAAAAATTTTGTTGAATGTGCATCTTTACAGTCGCTGTTAACCAAATAAATAATTTATTTCTTATTTTTGTAAATGCAAAAATGAATGTTTAACCATTAAAAACAAAAGAAGATGAAGAAAATCTTTACATTAATTATCGTTTTAACCGCTGTGGCTTTTACACTGAAAGCACAATGGATGCCACAAGTTACCGGTTTTTCACAACCCTCCGTGGGAATTAACTATATCAGTGCTGTAGACCAGAATGTACTTTGGGCTACCGGATATGACGGAAGCGGCGGCGGTGCCAATCTGCAGGTGTATACCCGCACTAACAATGGTGGAGATACCTGGACTGCAGGTGAAATCCCCGGTTATTCTGCTTATGGTGTTGCCATGATCAGTGCAGTTGACTACAATACAGCCTGGGTTCCATTGTATACAGAAAATGCTCAGGGTGGTGTTTTAGTAAAAACTACAGATGGTGGCGCAACCTGGACTGTACAACCAGGTGCAGCGTTTTCTGCCCCGGATGGTTTCCCGAATGTTGTGCATTTCTGGAATGCCAATGATGGTTTCTGCATGGGTGACCCAAATGGCGGATATTTTGAAATTTATACTACTGTCAATGGTGGGACAACCTGGGAAAGAACACCACAGGCAAATATTCCTGCTCAACTCAGCGGAGAATGGGGCGTAGTTGGTTATTATTCTGTAGCAGGTGACAATGTTTGGTTTGGTACCAACAAAGGACGTGTTTACAAATCAACCGACAAAGGCCTGACATGGGCTGTTTATGCTACCGGTTTTGCTGCTACTGTTTTTACAGATGTTCGTTTCCTGGATGCCAACCATGGTATAGCTCTTGACCGTGGTCAGACCACAACCGGTGCCAAACGCGAAACCTTTGATGGTGGTGCTACCTGGGCACTTATTAACCAGACTGGTACTGTTTTCAAAGAAGGATTTTCATGGGTTCCGGGATTGGCCAACACTTGTGTTGCTACGGGTTCTGATCAGGCCTTACCAGGCGTTGCTTATAGTATTGACGGAGCACATACCTGGACTGAATTCAATGGTACTGCCGGTACTCAATTTTTATTTACCAAATGGGTTGATAACAGCCATGGCTGGGCCGGTGATTTTACCGATGCCGTTACACCTTCAACACTTGGTGGTATGTATAAATATAATGGTATCCTGACCGACATTTTAAACGTTGACCCAAAACAGGGTGATGTAAAAATCTATCCGAACCCTTCAAATGGCGAATTTACATTTGCCATCATTGGCTTCGAAGGTAAAGATGTTGAACTCAGCATTTACAATGCCGTAGGACAGAAAGTTTACAACAAACTGAGTAACGAGAGCCTGGTTTCTTACAATCAGGTTGTTGATCTTACCCAACTCGGAGCTGGCATCTATGTTGCTGAAGTTCAGTGTGGTAAAAAATTAATTCAGCAGAAACTTATTGTTGAATAGGCTCTGCACCAAGTATTTATAAGGAAGCGCAGAGAACCATCAGGCTCTCTGCGTTTCTTTTTTTTGTTTTCAATTCATTATTCCATTTCTCCACTTTTATGAATAATCCATTCCGTATCCTGTTGACACTGCTTCTTTTAACAACATTTCAGGTGTTACAGGCACAAGAGACCAAAAAAGAATCTGAGCTGAGTCCTGAAGAAATCCGGTACCGGGATTCTATTGCCGGAATCAATGAACAGGCCCGCATTCTGCAGGCTTCCCAGGAAGCTTATAATTCAGGAATAAGTCAATTCGAAAACAAAGAATATCAGTCAGCTATCAGTTCATTCGACAAAGCCATCGCTCTGAATCCAGTTTTTGCCAAGGCCTATTATAACCGTGGAATGGCTCATTTTCAGACAGGTGGATATCAAAAGGCAATTACTGATTATACCAAATCTCTGGACCTTGAACCCGAAAACACAGCTGCTCTATACAAACGGGCAGATGCCTTTACACAATTGAATGATTTGGATAAGGCACTAACAGATTATCAAAAACTTATACAAAAAGAAGCAAATTCATATAAACCTTATTATCATGCAGGAGAAGTCTTGTTTCTGATGGGGAAATATGATGAAGCATTGCAATCTTTTTCAAAATCCATCAGTCTGAAGGCAGACCATGCAAGATCATATAATGACAGAGCAAGCTGCTACCGCAAGCTGGACAAGCTCAGTGATGCACTGAATGATCTCAATAAAGCGATTCAATTAAACTCCAAAGAGGCCCTGTTCCACAATAATCTTGGCAGTCTCAAGTATTTTATGAAGGATGAAGCCGGAGCAATTACAGCCTATACAAACGCCATTACAGCCGATGGCACCTATTATCTGGCCTTTAACAACAGAGGTGTTGTATATCTGGATAAAGGTCAGACTGACAAAGCATTAGCAGATTTCAGCACTTGCATCACCCTCAATCCGGAATATGCACCTGCGTACAATAATAAGGGCATTATTGCCCATCAGAAAGAAGATTATTCTTCTGCGCTGAAAGAATTTGACAAAGCAATCAAGCTGGATCCGGAATATGGTATGGCCTACCTGAACCGGGGTATTACCAAAGAAATGCTGAAAGACGGCGACGGAGCCTGCAGCGACTGGCACAAAGCCGAAGAAGCCGGAATAAAGCTGGCTTCAAAATATTATATGATTGATTGTCAATAATTAATGATGGATTACATTATGAAAAATATTATTACAGCCTTGCTAATTATACTGTTTATTCCGTTTGTAAACAGTCAGAATATTGATTTTAAAGCATCCAATTTTAAGGATGATAAAGAAGGTTTTAAAGCAGCTGAAAGCAATCTTGATGCTGGCAATGAACTTTTTAAAAAGGCGCTGAAACTGCAGGAAGAGGCGGGAGACCCGACTGCCCTACTCACTGAAGCGCTGATTCCGCTGCAAAAAGCCAATGAATTCAACCCAAACAATGCCGAATTAAATTATCGTATCGGCAAATCTCTGTTTCTAACCAATCAGAAAGCTGAATCCATCCCTTTTCTCACAAAAGCCATCAAACTTGACGAAAAAAATGCAGAACCGGATACATATTATTATTTGGGTATTGCCTTAAAACTTGATGCAAAATTCACTGAAGCCAGAGAACTGATACAGAAATATAAAAGCCTTGAAAAGTCAAAAATTATTGAAGCCAGAAATGAAGAAATAAACCGGGAACTGAACCAATGCACAATTGCAGCAGATATGATCAGCAAACCTCTGGCAAGAACCTGGGTTGAAAATGTTAAGGAATGGAACAGTGAATCAAATGAATATGGAGCAACCATCACCGCCGATGAAAGCACTGTTTTATTTAATTCTAAAAAACAATCTGCCGCAACTGTTATGTCATCTGTCAGAGAAAAAGGGAAATGGAGTCCTGTGAAACCCTTTGGAGAACCCTTTAAAGAACCAGGTCAATTTGAAGTGGCCTCCTTTAGTTTTGACGGTCAAACCCTGATTATGTATAAACCCGGGCTTAATGGTGATATTTATTTATCTGATCTTGAAGGAGATAAATGGGGTATCCCTCAAAAACTCCCGGAAAAGATTAACACAACAGCGAACGAAACACAGGCTTGTCTTTCAGGTGACAGAATCCGTCTGTATTACATTACGACACAGGAATATGGTAACAAGGGAGGCAGTGATATATATTTTAGTGGAGTTATGAATGCACGAACCAATACCTGGGGACAAGGCATGACCATCGGCTCAGAAATCAATACAACCCTTAACGATGGGTATATTTTTCTGCATGCTGATGATAAAACCATGTATTTTGCCTCACAAGGGCATAATTCGATGGGCGGCTACGATATCTTCCGGTCGGAACGATTAGCCGGTCGCTGGTCTGCCCCGGAAAACCTTGGATATCCGATAAATACACCCTTTGATGAAACATCTTTTGTGATGTCGGCAAGTGGTAAGCGTGCCTATGTAACATCTAACCGAAAAGGTGGAAAAGGGGGACTGGATATATACCGTGTAACATATCTGGGTCCGGTAAAAAAGCCCCTGCCAGATATCCGGGACCAGCTTATGGCGGATATTGCTTCACCCCAGCGGGATACTAAACTCGAAAGCGCAGTAAAAGTAGAATCAAAAAATTTAACCATACTAAAGGGCAGGATTTTAGATGATTTTAGTGGAAACCCGGTGAAAGCTGATATCGAAATATTTGATAACCAGAAGAATGAATTGATAATGACTGTGAAGTCTAACAGCAGCACCGGTAAATTTCTTTTGTCATTACCGGCCGGTAAAAACTATGGAATTGCCGTAAAAGCCACAGATTATCTTTTCCATTCTGAGAATTTTGATCTGCCATTAACCAGTGAATATCAACTGGTTGAAAAAGATATTCGCCTAAAAGGTGCCTGTATTGGCTGTAAAATAATTCTTCGGAATATCTTTTTTGATACCGGAAAATTCACCCTTCGCCCGGAATCCTCCTCGGAGTTGAATCGTTTGGGTGAATTAATCAATGATATCGCCCGTGTAAAACCGGGAATAAAAATTGAGATCTCGGGTCATACAGATAATGTTGGTTCAGAATCTTCAAACCAGCAGTTAAGCGAAAACCGGGCAAAGGCCGTTGTAAAGTATCTTGTTGATCATGGAATCGCGCAATCCAAACTCGTATCGAAAGGCTATGGCTCGAAAGAACCGGTCAGCAACAATGCAAGTGCAGAGGGTCGTCAGGAAAACCGGCGTACGGAATTTAAAATTCTGGAAGACTAAGCTTTTACAAGATGAATATTTATCTCATCGGATTTATGGGTAGCGGGAAGTCAGTGATTGGCAGGAAACTGGCTCATGAACTTGGTTTAACGTTTCTGGATCTGGATGAAGAATTTGAAGGAAAATTCCGTATTACAATCAGCAGTTTCTTTCAAAAATATAGTGAAGACGAATTCCGTATTCTCGAACGAAAGATTCTTCTGGAAACAAAAAAACTTGATCGTTATGTAATTTCAACAGGCGGCGGGACTCCCTGCTTTCATGACAACATGGCTTTTATAAAGGAAAATGGAATCTCTATCTATCTGAAAGTAAGCACCCCTACCCTGATTCACAGATTGGTTAGCAGCAGGAAACCAAGGCCAGTTCTTAAAAGCAGAACACCGGAAGAAATGGAATTACGGATTGGTGAGCTTCTTGAAAAACGTGAACCCTATTACCTTCAGGCTAACTACACAGTTGATGAAGAGCATATTGATATTGCCCTTCTCAAAAAAATATTATTAATTCAGCCTGATTAAAGTGGTTTACGAACCAAAAGTGCTACATTTTCCACATGATGTGTATGCGGAAACATGTCGACTGGCTGTATGGCCTTAACCTCATACAATTCCTGCATCATGGCGATGTCGCGGGCCTGTGTAGCCGGGTTACAGCTTACATATACAACTTTTTCCGGCTTCATTTCGAGTATGCGGAATACTACTTTCTCATGCAGGCCTGATCTGGGTGGATCGAGCACAACAACATCCGGAAAACCATATTCTTCGCACAGTTCAATGGTCAGGGTTTTAGCAAGATCCCCTGCTATGAAATGAGCATTGGTAATTCCGTTGTAAGCGGCATTGGCAAAAGCATCTTTTACTGCCGGTTCAACATATTCGATGCCCAATATCGATTTTGCCTGTGCTGCCAGGTATAAACCTATTGTACCAGTGCCGGTATAAAGATCATACACATTTTCATTCCCTGTAAGTCCGGCATAATCGCGGACTATCGCATATAAACGGGCTGATTGTTCAACATTTACCTGATAAAACGAAAGCGGACCGATCCGGAACTCAAGATTTTCGAGATATTCCGGCAAGTATGCCTTCCCGCTATACAGTATTGGCTCCAGATCGGAATAGGTATCATTTTTCTTTGAATTAATGATGTAATACAATGAAACCACAGCCGGAAAACGATTGTGGATAAAGTCCATTAATAAAGCTATTTCTTCTGGCTGATCAGAGGAAAATACTACAATTACCATGGTCTCTCCACGACTGTTATTCCGAATAACCAGATTCCTCATGAACCCTGTATGATTCCTCGGATTGTAATAGGTATATCCCTCTTTCAGTGTGAATTCGCGAACAGCATTCCGTATTTCATTTGAGGGTTCCGCCTGGAGGTAACAATGTTCAATGTCGAGAACCCGATCAAACATCGTGGGCAAGTGAAAGCCGAGGCCACGGGTATCTTCCACTGCTTCAAAGGATTCGCCAACGGGTGCAACCAGCCACCGTCGGTAAGAGAAAGTATATTCCAGCTTATTGCGGTAATACTGAATCTTTTCAGAAGCCAGAATCGGATTCAGGGGTGGATGTGGGAATTTCCCAATCCGGTCGAATGCATCGGACACCTGTTTCTGTTTATACTCTAACTGACTGGCATACTGCATGCTTTGCCACCTGCATCCTCCACAAATACCAAAATGGGAACAAAATATTTCTGCCCTTAATTTGGAATGTGTGTGAAACTTAACAGCCTTTCCTTCCCCAAAATTCCGCTTTTTCTTTAACAGCTGAATATCCACAACATCACCCGGTACCACAAAGGGAACAAAAATCACCAATTCTCCATGTCTGGCAATACACTTTCCTTCACTGCCTGCATCGAGTATTTCCATATTCTCCAACAATGGCAATGGTGCTTTTCGTTTATTCATATCAATTTATATTATTCGGTATTCCGTTGACGGTAATGTTTTGAATCTCCCCATTCTCCATAGCCCACTTCAGCGCCGGCAATGTGAATACGGGCTTCCAGACAACCCCGGCATTGCTCTGCTTCTTCGTCAATACAGGGTTTGTCTTCATACAAAAGGTAATTCTCACGGTATTTAACGGGTGTCAGATTGGGCATAATTACATTGGACCCAACCATAATTGCCTTTTCCCTGCCCTGCGGATCAATAGCCTGCATAGCAGTGGTTGCAGCAATATTGATATCTTTCATCATAATTCGTAGTAGTGCAACCATTTTTAAAGATAACTGAAACCTTTCCTCCCGGGTAAGTAACTGATCTTTAAATTGATAAAGCGGAGTTTGCGGATGTTCAATATAAGGTCCCATGCCTGCCATATCAATATCCAGTGCTTTAAAAAACAACAAATCATCAGCCAGGTGCTCAATTGTTTGGAAAGGCAAGCCAATCATCACTCCGGTACCTACCTGATAACCAAGACGTTTCAAGGTATAAAGACAATCAATACGAGCCTGGAAATCATGGGTTTTATTGTTGGGATGCAGTTTCAGGTATAATTCCGGATTGGATTCTTCAATCCGAAGCAGATAGCGGTGAGCACCCGCATCATACCATTGTTTATATACCGATTCGGATTGCTCTCCAAGCGACAGGGTAATATGCAATTCCGAATTTGTTGCTGCATGAATCGCTTCAAGCAATCGTGAAATTTTTGCCGTAAATGATGCAGAACTCCGCTCTCCGGCCTGAATGACAATAGAAGCAAAACGATTGGAATGAGCAAATTTTGCTGCTTCAATTACTTCACTGTCTGTAAGTTGATATCGTTTTACAGCTTTATTTCCTCCTCTGACACCACAGTAATAACAATTCTTGGAACATCGGTTAGAATATTCAATTAACCCCCGGTAGTAGACTTTATTACCAATACATTCTTTTTTAATTTCAGCTGCTTTGGCAAACAAAAGTTTTCGATCAACCTCCCCTGCGTTTAGCAAATGAATTAAATCCCCGCGGGAAAATTCAGAATTTGTTAAAATATTCTCAAAATTCATTTTGTGGCTTATTTGCTTTGGCATACATTTGACCAAAGCTTCGGCAAAATTACGTAATTATGCAAAAAGTATTAAGTATCCCGCAAATAAGAGAAGCGGATGCCCTGACCATTCAACTTGAACCTGTTTCATCTGTTGATTTAATGGAGCGGGCAGCCACTCAATGTTATAATTGGATACAGGATCGACTGAAGCCGGATGTCCGGATTAAAATTTTCTGCGGAACCGGAAACAATGGCGGAGATGGCCTTGTTATTGCCCGTTTACTGGCTGAGGCTTCCTTTCCGGTGTCTGTTTATATTGTTCATTGTATGTCATCAACAAGTCCGGATTTCCTGACAAATCTGCAGAGACTAAAAGAACAGGACATCGCAGAGATTATCAATATTGAAACAGAGAAAGAAATACAAGATATTGATCCTGAAGATATTCTGATAGATGCATTGTTTGGTTCAGGTTTAACCAGGGCATTGGATGGTCTGGCTGCCACCCAGGTTGAAATAATGAATAAAAGCGGGGCTGTAATCATCAGTATTGATATTCCATCCGGTCTTTCGGGGGATGCCCCGGTCAGCGGACCCGTAATACATGCTGATTATACCCTTGGATTCGAAGTTCCGAAGCTGGCATTTTTCTTCCCTGAGAATGAGCAATACCTGGGAGAATGGCACATTCTTCCGATTGGGCTGTTACCACAGTATTTACTGGATGTTGGATGCCAGGACTATCTTTTGGAAACGGATGATCTGTGTCGTTTAATGAAACCCCGAAGAAAATTTGACCATAAGGGTAGCTATGGCCATGGTTTGCTGATTGCCGGCAGCTATGGAAAAATGGGAGCTTCCATTCTGGCCTCAGAAGCTGCTTTAAGAAGTGGAGCCGGTCTGATAACCACCCATATCCCGTCGTTGGGAAATGCTATTATTCAATCGTCAGTCCCTGAAAGCATGGTGAGCATCGATCCCTCTCCGACTCATTTTTCGATGCTTCCTGACCTGAAACCTTACAATGCAATTGCATGCGGTCCCGGTATAGGAACTCAGGATGTAACAGCAGCCAGCTTAAAATTACTGATCCAAAATGCAGGCATGCCTTTGATACTGGATGCTGACGCACTCAATATTCTGAGTGAGAATCCAACCTGGCTTTCGTTTCTACCGGAAAACACAATTCTGACACCTCATTTAAAGGAATTTGAGCGTCTCGCCGGGAAATCGGCCGATTGGAAAGAACGGCATGAAAAGCAACGTGCTTTTAGCTTAAAATATGGTGTGTATATTGTATTGAAAGGAGCTTTCAGTTGTATTTCATTTCCTGACGGCAGCTGTTATTTCAATCCAAATGGCAATCCCGGTATGGCTACCGGAGGAAGTGGAGATGTTCTGACCGGCATATTACTGGGTTTACGCACAAGAGGATATTCAAATGCAACTTCCTGTTTATTAGGAACATATCTGCATGGTTTAGCCGGGGACATGGCCGCTCAGAAAAAGGGGATGGAATCGCTGATTGCAGGCGATATTATTGAAAACCTGGCTGACAGCTTTTTATTTCTACAGGATTTCTATAATGATAATACTACAATACCTCAGTAACCAGTTCATCTTCAACTTTTAACCTCTCGATAATAAACTGTTGACGCTCCGGTGTATTCTTTCCCATGTAAAAAGTCAGAATTTTCGAGATCGACATATCTTTCAGCAAAATTACAGGGTCAAGGCGTATCGAAGCCCCGATAAAATGCCTGAATTCATCCGGCGAAATTTCACCTAAACCTTTGAATCGTGTGATTTCCGGTTTCACACCCAATTCATTGATCGCAGAAATTCGTTCAGCATCATTGTAACAATAAATGGTTTTCTGCTTATTTCTTACCCTGAAAAGAGGTGTCTGTAAAATATAGATATGTCCTGATTTAACCAGATCCGGATAAAACTGCAGAAAGAATGTCAGCAACAACATCCGGATATGTGAACCATCAACATCGGCATCGGTTGCAATTACAATGTTGTTATAGCGCAGATTTTCAATATCTTCCTCAATATTCAGCGAAGCATGAAGCAGGTTAAATTCCTCATTTTCATAAACGATACGCTTGCTCAGTCCATAAACATTAAGTGGCTTTCCTTTCAGGCTAAATACCGCCTGGGTGTTTACATCCCTGGCTTTCGTGATACTGCCGCTGGCTGAATCCCCTTCTGTAATAAACAAAGTTGTTTCATAGCGGCGTTCATGGTTATCATTGTAATGAACCCGGCAATCACGAAGTTTTCGATTATGAAGACTGGCTTTTTTTACACTTTCCTTTGCAAGTTTCTTGATTCCGGCCAGATCTTTGCGCTCCTTTTCTGACTGCATAATTTTCCTCAACAAGGCATCAGCAGTTTCCGAATTGATATGCAGGTAGTTATCCAGATTTCGTTTAACAACCTCTGTAATAAAATTACGGATGGTCTGCCCGTCCGGTGCCAGGTATTGTGAACCCAGTTTGGTTTTTGTCTGCGATTCAAAAACAGGCTCCTGAACTTTGATACTCAAGGCTGCCACCACACTGGAACGTATATCACCCGGATCAAAATCTTTTTTGTAAAACTCACGAATGGTCTTCACGAGTGCTTCTCTGAATGCCGCCTGATGCGTACCTCCCTGGGTTGTATTCTGGCCATTTACAAAGGAATAATACTCTTCACCATACATTTTTTCGCTGTGGGTGAAAGCAAACTCAAAATCACCTTCCTTTACATGGATAATCGGATACAGAACGGGACCATCAATGTAAGTCTCCAGTAAATCGAGGAGTCCGTTTTTGGCAACAAAGCGTTGCCCGTTAAAAAGAATGCTGAGCCCGTTGTTGAGAAATGCATAATTCCACAACATCTTCTCCAAATATTCCTGAATGAAATGATAATTCCCGAATACCTGCTCATCAGGCCGGAAACTAACAACAGTACCACTCCGGAGATCGCATTCCTTTTCATTCTCTTCAACAAGCAGATTCCCCCGTTCAAATTCAACAACTTTTGTTTTTCCGTCGCGAATTGATTGAATTCGAAACCAGGAAGAAAGGGCATTCACGGCTTTGGCCCCTACCCCGTTTAGTCCGACTACTTTTTTAAATACATTTGAATCGTATTTTGCCCCGGTATTGATCTTGGCTACGCAATCCACAACTTTGGTAAGCGGAATCCCGCGTCCATAATCTCGAATCGTAACAGCCTGATCCTTAATAGTTACTTCAATAGTTTTTCCAAATGCCATGGTAAATTCATCCACAGCATTGTCGATAATTTCTTTAATGAGGACGTATATACCATCATCGTGGGAGGCCCCATCACCGAGTTTCCCGATATACATTCCCGGTCTCAACCGGATGTGTTCCCGCCAGTCGAGTGACCTGACGGAATCATCAGTATAGGCATCAGACATAATTCTTCTTTATCATCCCACAAAGATACTTTGTAAAACGATTATTCTTTATCTTCGTTTCCCGAATAATCAACTACTTGCCGTTAATTATTAACTATACTATGAGTTCTTTTTCAAAACATTCTGCTTTCATCCGTTATTTCTCAATAATGGCTTTTGTTTTTCTATTCAGTGCCTGTAATGTAGCCTATATTCCTTCGATGCACAATGTTCCCCTGCTTAAAAAAGAAGGAGATATTGCAATTCACCTGACTCCTGCCAATGTACAGGGAGCGTATGCCGTTACCAATAATATAGGTGTCATGGTCAATGGGCAATGGGGTGGATCCACCTGGGAGGAAGGCAGCACCGGAGATACTCAATATAAATCACGCCGCAAGTTTGCAGAAGCCGGAATTGGTTACTACTCCTATAAAAATGAAGAAAAATCATTCGAAATCTATGGTGGTGGCGGAATTGGCAGCCTGAGTTTTGATAACAGACTTGATTACACGGATCCGCAAAAGTTTAATGCCATGGCCACCAAGTTCTTTATTCAGCCATCGGTTGGGATCTCAAAGGAATACTTCGATCTGGCATTTGCCGTGAAAGCCGTCAACCTGAAGTTTTATGATGTCAATATTCAGAATTATACAGACGATGATCTGATAGCAAAAAAGTTGTACCGTATTGACAGAGAGCCTTTGCTTTTCATCGAACCCTCATTTACAGCACGTGCCGGCGTGAAAAATATCAAAGCGCATTTTCAGTACTTGTATTCATCAAAAATTTCGGGTCCGGAGATTAATTATATGGGATATTATATTTTCCTCGGATTGTCAATTTATTTCTGATTTTTCTTCTGAAGTAACTTTTTCGTTTCCCTTACTATCATATCCACATCAGATCGTGAAATCAATAATTCGCGGTAATTTGCTTTCGTATACCAGAAAAACAGAATCACCAGATAAATCGTAGATGCTGTGTAAGATATTGAAGCAGTGATCCCTGCACCGATAATCCCATATTCAGGAATCAGCCAATACCCGAATGATAAGGTAAAAACAAGTCCGGTCAGCGCTGAAAAGAAATTATACTGAGGTTTTCCAATCCCTGAGAAATAATGTGAAAACATCATTGAACAGGCATTCATAATTATTCCAATTGAAAGGGAAAAGATTACCATGCGTGTTTCTGTAAAGTCCTTACCCAGAAACAAATACCAGCTGTCCGGAATAGAAAGCATACAGGCTAAAACCAGAAAAGTAACCACAAACGTCAGCTTCAGCAGATTCAGACTAAAGCGACGGGCATATTCCTTATCTGTTGTATTGCTGACAGTTGAATACTGAACTGTTGCGATACTCCGGCCAATAACCCAGGTTCCCTCTGCCAGCTGATTGGGAGCATGATATAATCCGACACCTGTGACCCCCAGAAATTGTTTGATGATATAATAACTCAAACGGTAATTCAACATGGCAATAAAATAGGAAACCTGAATAATGGCTCCAAATCGGAACACATTGGAAAGAACTGTTTTCCAGCCCGAAAAGCTCGTTCGCTCTATCATGCCCGCAATGGAGCTGAAACTCAGAATAAATGTTAACCCATACGCAAGATAAAGAGAATAAATAAATGCCATTACATTATTCATTCCCAATACTTTATAAAAAAACAGCAGAGCCAATAACTGAGTAAAGGTCTGGAGAACTGTAATTGTATTGTAATTTCGGATTTTCTGTTTTCCCAATAAGATATTCAGGTTTACAGACGCCAGTGAAAAAATCAGTGCGAGGGCAACTACATGCATGTTGTATTCAGGAGGCACCATATCAAGGAACCCAACAAGCCCGACAAAAACCGTACATACCAGAAATGCCCAGGCATACGACTGAATAAGAATAATATACAGGTTTGTCCGTGAAGCCCAATACACCAGTGCTGTTCCGCCAACAAAACTATTAACCAGTAAAATGATGGTTATTGCGATCGTAATCAGCCCGGTAATTCCAAACCCTTCAGCACCCAATGTTCTGGTATTCAGAATCATGGAGGTAAAACCAAGAATGGCAATGAGTATTTTCGAACCTGTAGTACCCAGTATGGATTTAAGCATATTCTCAGAATTTCAGGTGATCAAGATACAACTGTTTGAATTGAGCAGCTACAGCAGAAGTAGAAAATTTTTCTTCTATACTCTGCCGCATAAGTACAGGGTCGTATGAAAGAAAGTTTCCCGCCATTTCACAGATCGCCGCACTCAAAGCATCGTCATCCTCTTTCGGAATCAGCAGCCCGTTTATACTGTTCACAAAGAATTCAGGTCCGCCTGATCGGGTGGCGATGACTGGCAATCCACAGGCAATCGCCTCTGCAGTCACCACAGAAAAGGTTTCGACCCGGCTGTTCACAACCAGAAAATCACTTTCGCGAAAATAGTTATACACCTGCTCATTCGAAACCCGTCCATGAAAAATCACCTTCCCGTTTAAGGATGAAAACGAGGCTGCCAGTTTTTTCAATACCTGCTCATCCTCTCCCCCGCCAACAATATGATATTGAAATTCAGGGAGTTTATCTGTATGTGTTGACAAGACCCGTATGACACCTGAAACGTTTTTGTTGGCATCAGCCAGATCGGCAACCGTAAGAATCCGGATTACTCCGCTATGTTCCCGAACCGGAAATCTCTCCGGAAAATCAACCACATTGGGTATAATCCGCAGATCCCTGTTTCGTAGATTGTTGTTATTAAAACTTTGTAACAGTGAGGAAGAAACCACGCTGACTCCCCTGGCCTTCTGAACCATCAACCTTGTTATCCACTTGTATAGCAATGATTTACGCTGATAGGCTCCATGAATATATCCTGTCCAGTGATCCGTAATAAAGTAGGGAATCTGCCATTTCTTTGAAAAAAGAAATGCTAACACGAAAGGTCGCAACAACACATGTGCATGAATCAGATCTGGTTTCCCGGATGTTCGGACCATCATTTTTATTCCCTGTTGCATGGCAAGGAAATAGTGAAATAAGGCCATCAAAGCACCAGACTTCTTATAATAAACAACACAGCTATGATATTGATTTTCTGACACTTCTTCAATCCTGTATCGCTTCCCTGCCGTTTCTCCGGGGAAAGCTGCAACCACCCATACTTCGGCAAATGTAGCTACAGCCCGGGCATGTTTTTCAACAAATACACCGAGTTGTAAATCCCTTTCATTGGGATACCAACGTGTTAGAAAAAGTACTTTCAATCTATTCAAAACGACACCTGATATAATTCATTGCTATTGATCTGTAAAATATTCAGTTATGGCATTGATGGCATTATTTGTCCTGTGATCACCCGAACCTCGTATCACAACAAAGGGCATCTTATTATTTGTCAATTCATTATGAAACCAATTAAAAAAGAAGCCTCCATCCAGCGGATGTTCCCGCAGTGGATCCGGTTCCCAGGGAAGATCAACATCACACAAGAGGTACAAGTCGTAAAGGTGTGTATGAAACTTTTCTTCAATCCAGCCGGGACAGGTTTTGTAGCAAAATTCACTCCATATTTTAGTAACAAGAAAATCCGTATCAACAAACAAATACTTATTGGCCTTTTGTAGAGCAATATTTTCCTGATCAAACTGATTTTGAGCAATTTGGAGAATATCAGTCTGTGTATAGGGTCTGTTGAGAGAATTCAGGTATTCACGCGCATACTCCGGAACCATTATCGTTTCAAAATGCGCAGCCAATTCGGCAGTCAGTCTGCTTTTTCCGGTGGATTCAGGACCTGTTATGGCAATTCTTCTTATCATAAAACCGGATTCATTTTCGAGCGTTTCCACCATTCTATTAAACCTGCAACGGCAAGTGCCAGAAATACAAGGTATTGAAAGCCGGAGAATACCAATCCTTTATAGCTGAATAAGAAAACAGCCAGTACGTCTCCAATGATCCAATATATCCAGTTTTCAGTTTTCTTAAGCGCCATCAGCCACATGCCCGTAATAAAGATCGCTGTACTAAGAGAATCCAGAATGGGAACCGAACTATCAGTGTAGGTAGAAAGTATAGCATAAATTATCCCGAATAATACACAGGTTAACAGTGCGAACATCACATTCTGCTTTGGTGTACAGAAACTTACAGGAATTACTTTATGTGTCTCCTCATCATGGCGGGTCCAGTTATACCAACCATAAACACTCATAAAAAAGTAAAACAGGTTTATTCCCATATCAGCATAGAGGCCCGAAATGAAACACAGATAAACATAGATCAGAACACTCACAATACCAACAGGATACACCAGAATATTTTCTCGGCGGGCATACCAGACACTTAAAATACCAGTGATAACAGCAATAAATTCGCTGAAACGGGTGTCTTTGGCATTTTGAACGAGGGTGTGGAATAAATCAGTGTATACCATATGCTCCGGAATGGGACAAAGGTACAGAAATCACAGATATTAGCCTTTATTTCTGAATTCCTGCAGACGTTTCAGCAGGATTTTCTTGAACTGCCGGTCGGCTTCATACAATTGTATGATTTTTTTCGGGGATAAAATCGTTTTAAACCGGGCATGGTATTCTTTTTTCAAATCGAGCTGACGCTGTTCGAACACGATTTCTGCATCAGCCAGTTCTTTGAGTTCCTGCTCACTGAGATTATCCAATCCTTCCCTGGTCTGCTGTTTCTTTTGCTGAAGCTGCTTATTAATTTCCTTGCGTTTGGCTGTATACTCATTGTAAACCGGCCAGAATTCACGGGCCTCTTCGGGAGTCAGATTTACTTTTTCGGTAATGAAAGCAGTATGCCTGGCTTCAATTTTTTCGCGTAAAGCCTTGCGGACCGGCTGGCGTTGGGCCTGACTTTCAGACACAAATACGAAAATAAAAAGGATCAGAAGTGCACTGATCAGATTGGCTGAAATAGTATTTTTTTTCATGGCTGATAAGATAAATCGATGACATCAAAACCTTCATCTAAAAGGTATTCAATGATATCATCATCGGTAATACCTTCATTCACAAGGGCTTCTATTGAATTATCGCTTACAATACCTGTTAATGCAGGTGTTTTAACTTCAGGATTTACGGACTTGGGCACAGAAGGGTTTTGTATTGCCTTCCCGCTCGTGTCTGCTTTATTGGTAACGATTTTCTTTTTAATGGGTTCCTGGTTCCGGCTCAATTGATCCGAATACTGTTCAGGTACAGGACGGTTCATGGTAAAAATTAAAAGGACACCCAACGACACCAAGCCCAGCATTACAGCTGCAACTGCAAATCGTTTAACTTTCTGCCTGAAGGCAGGAACAAATTGCACATTTTTAACGCTATCCTTCTGTACATCAAGTTTTTCGGCAAATTTTTCAAAATAATCATCCGGTACATTAAAGGGATTCTCCTTCAAAACCGGGTCCTTTAACGGGCGGTTCTCATCGGCTTGTGTGTATGTTTTTTTTGTTTTCATCGTTTCTCTTTTGACTGATAATCATCATAAAGGTTTAAACTGATGTTAATTCTTTTTCAATTTTTTTTACAGCATGATGATAAGATGCTTTCAGGGCACCAACACTGGTTTCCAGTAATTCACTCAGCTTATCAAAAGTCATTTCTTCATCAAAATATTTCATATTGAACACGAGGCGTTGCTTTTCGGGTAAAAGCAGAATCGCTTTTTGCAGGCGCAATTGGATTTCGTTTCCGGCAAACCAGGGATCAGCCTGAAGTGTATTTGCAAGCTGATGCTCATAATCGGTTAATGAAAAGAAAAAGCGTTTTTGTTTTTGTTTAAGAAATGTAAGGGTTTCATTGATACTGATCCGGTAAATCCAGGTATAAAGAGACGAATCTGAACGGTAATTGTCTAAAAAACGATACACCTTTATAAAGACTTCCTGACACAGATCATCTGCATCATCATGGTTTACAACCATCCGCCGGATATTCCAGTAAATTTTCTTCTGATATTTCTGAATAAGACAATTAAATCCCTGACGTCGAGACTGTTCATCGCGTATAAGGTCTAGTATCTCCTGATCAGAGGGTTCCTGCATATAAAAATGGATTACCTTGTTTAGACGCAAAAAACAGGCAATGGTTTAATCCTTTGTTCCTGATCGAGAATAGGGAATGCAATCCTGTCCGGAAAATTCACCTTTCAGGAATTTAAAATATCCGGCAACTGCAATCATGGCAGCATTATCAGTGGTAAAAGAAAATTCAGGAATAAATACACGCCATCCATGATCTTCTCCCGTTTTGATGAGTGTTTTCTGCAAAAATGAATTAGCCGAAACACCACCGGAAATAGCAATATCCCGGATGCCGGTTTGTTGAGCCGCCACTATAAGTTTTTTCATTAGTGTGTTTACAATGGCAAGCTGAATTGAAGCACACAAATCATTTTTATGCTCCTCGATAAAGGATGGATTTTCTTTCAGGCGATCTCGCAGGAAATACAAAAAGCTGGTTTTCAAACCACTAAAGCTATAGTCCAGACCCGATATTTTCGGTTCTGCAAATCGGAATGCATCCTTGTTTCCTTCGCGGGCAAGCTTATCGATAACAGGACCACCCGGATAGGGTAAACCCATTATTTTTGCTGCTTTATCAAATGCCTCTCCGGCAGCATCATCAATGGTTCTGCCTATAATATGCATCGAAAAATGACTATCTATCCGAACAATCTGGGTATGTCCACCTGAAACCGTCAGGCAAAGAAACGGGAAATCGGGTAAAACTTTCACTTCTCCCGGGCGCTCAATAAAGTGTGCCAGCACATGTGCCTCCATATGATCCACATCAACCAGTGGTATGTTAAGAGCCTGAGCCATTGCTTTGGCAAACGAGGTTCCGACCAGCAGAGAACCCAGTAATCCCGGTCCACGCGTAAATGCGATGGCTTTTATCTGGTTTTTACTTACATTTGCCTGACGCAAGGCTGCTTCCACAACAGGAATGATATTCTGCTGATGTGCCCGCGAAGCCAGTTCCGGTACTACTCCGCCATATTTGCGGTGTACATCCTGATTCGCAATCACATTGGCAAGGATTTTGGTATCCAGTGTTACAGCTGCTGATGTATCGTCGCAGGATGATTCAATACCTAATATATAATTCACGTTTCTGATTCATTTAGAGTGACAAAAATACCATTTAATATCAAACCCGGAAAAACATGGTATCGGATCATTAACGTAATTGTGGTCTTGTTCGTCATTATACCCTTTTTATCATATGTCACTTTACGGTCCCCTAAGGTTCAAACCTATGTTACATCATTAATTACCAGTTATTTACAAAAAGAACTTAAAACAAAAATCGAAATCGGTGGTGTCGATATTTCCCCGGGGCTTGATGTGATACTGGAGAAAGTATTCATGGAAGACCGGAATCAGGATACTTTATTGTTTACTAAAGCTCTCCAGATCGATGTGGGGCGTTTCAATTACAAGCGGAGGATACTGCATGTCAGCAATATAAGTCTTTCTCAGGGAGTTGTCAGGCTTATCAGGTCTCAAAATGATTCAAGCTTTAATTACCAGTTTCTGGTTGATTATTTCAGTCCTTCTGATACAACAAAAACGAAAACAGATAATCACTGGAATATCAGGGTACATGGTGTTGAAGTACGAAGTACCCGTTTCACATATCAGATTGAAGGCAGGGAGGCTCCGAAAAGTGGTATGGATTATAACAATCTTGTTTTCAGCGACATCAGCATAAATTTATCCAATATACACCTTGATGGTGATACGATCTATTCCAAAATAAACCGGATTTCTGCCAATGAAAAATGCGGATTTCATGTTGAAAATATGAGTGGAGAAGCCAGCATTGCTCCGGATCGCTGGCAAATCGACAAGTTAAAGGCCAAAACCGATTTTTCGATGGTCTCCATGGAAAAACTGATCCTTGGATTTGAGAGCATCCGCGATTTCGACGATTTCATCCCAAAAGTCAGACTGGAAGCAACAATAAATCCTTCGGTTTTGCACAGTGCTGATATTGTGTATTTTGCACCAGAACTGGCCGGAATGAATGAACGGGTTGACTTACACGGCAACGTAAAAGGGACCATTGCACAACTCCGGTTGAAGGATTTTTATTTTGATTATGGTGAAAATACGCATTTCAAGGGGAATGTCCGGTTGAACGGCCTGCCTGTTATTGAAGAAACCTTTATCCTGCTTGATGCAAAAGAACTTGTTACGCATCCTGATGATATTGCCGGTCTGAGTTTACCAGGGGGTGGAAAAATTACAATTCCCGAACAGATTGCCAAATTCGGAAAGGTAACTGTGAAAGGGAATTTTACCGGATTTTACAATGATTTTGTATCCTATGCGAACTTCCAGACTGCCCTGGGCGGAATCAAAACAGATCTTTCCGTTAAAAATGATGCCCAAACCGGAAAAATCAGTTACCAGGGAAAGCTTAATTCAAGCGGGTTTGAACTCGGTCAGCTGATCAACCTGCCGGCAAATGTCGGAAAACTGAATCTTACCTCAGAAATTACAGGTTCGGGGCTTACACTCGAAGAACTGGATATTCATCTTAACGGGATAGTAGATTCTCTCTATCTTCAGGGCAATGTTTACCGCATGCTTACCATCGATGGCGACGTTAAAAACAAACGATTTACCGGACAACTGGCAGTTCGCGATCAAACAATAGATCTGGATCTTGACGGATATGCCGATTTTTCAACAAACTCTCCGTCGTTTAATTTTATTTCTTCAATCCGTCATGCCAATCTGAACCGCCTGAAACTCATTCAGTCGGATACCACCTTTGTCCTGAACACCGATTTAATGGTTCACCTTACCGGTATTCAACCCGATAGCATGTATGGTAATCTTACTGTAGATAAAACAGCTTTACTGATGAATCGTTCGGTTTATAAAATGGAGCAACTGACGCTTGATTTAAAACCAATAGCAGGTATAAAGTATATCGATCTTCATTCCGACTTTTTAGACCTCAATCTGAAGGCATCCACCCGTTTTTCAGATGCACCCCGGTTTCTTGGCAGTATCATAAACCGGTATCTCCCTTCTATTAAATTAAATTATCAGAATCAGGATGAACTTCCTCCTGACCAATGGATAGATTTTAACCTTATACTCAGGAATACGAGTGTATTAAGTAAGGTTTTTGCGCCCGGGATACTACTTGGTAAAAATGCAACAATCTCGGGATTAATCCGGAATGGCGACACCGGAATAGCGATCGACGGGGAATTCCCGGGGATAATGCTCAACAGTACATTGCTGAAATCTATCCATTTTGGCCTCCGCTCCGAAAACAATCAATTGCAGTTTAACTCTCAATTTAATCATATTCTGTTTAACGACAGCATCGGAATGGATAGCCTTGTACTCACAGCCGGTATTGCAAACGACAGCATCCGTTTCTTTCTGAATTGGAATAACGAAGATAAAGCATTAAAAAACAGAGGCGATTTCCAGGGAATTTTCGCCCTAACAGAATACCCAAAACTGACCTTAAATTTATTGGAATCCGAAGCCTATATTAACGATTCTCTCTGGAAAATTCCGGAAACAAACACTATCGTATTTCACAACAAACTCATTCAGGTACAAAATCTTACGATTCATGGAAATGATGAAATCATCAACCTGAATGGATTAATTTCCGACAATCCGCTGGATCATATGATTCTGGATTTGCAGAATTTCAATCTCGACAACCTTGACCTGTTGACCCGTTCCATCGATTTTAATTTTGACGGGTTAATGAGTGGCCGGATCGATTTGTCCAATATTTACCAATCACCGAATCTTATTTCATCCATACATATAAAAAATCTGGTGGTAAATGACGATAAACTCGGAGATGCTGATATTGTAACAGTATGGGATCCGGCAACGGCAGCATTATCAACCAAAGCAGAAGTGATTTACAAGGGAAACATCGGTGAAAACAAACCCATTGCTATCCAGGGTTTTTACTATCCCCAAAACAAAGACAGCAGCCTCGATTTCACCATTGAAGTCGCCAATTTCAAGCTCAAAACCATCTCAAACTTCCTGTCCAGTTTCAGTTCTGATTTTACCGGGAAAGCGAATGGGAAAATCAAATTGCTGGGTTCACTGCAAAAACCCTCCCTGGTTGGAACTATCACGGTTAACCGGGGTGAGTTATTGGTTGATTACCTGAATGTATCCTATTCTTTCAGCCATGATGTTCGTTTCGACAAAAATCTGATCAGTGTAGATAATATGACCGTGTACGATTCTATTGGAAACAAGTCGGTTTTTAACGCAAAAATCAGACACAATTATTTCAAAGATTTCGACCTGGATATTGACATACAGCCAGAAAAACTTCTTGCACTCAATACAGATTTTATTCAGAACGAACTCTTTTACGGGACTGCTTTTGCAACAGGTAAAGTTCGCATTTTTGGTCCGGTGACAAATCTCAAAATGGATATTACTGCCACTACTAATAAAGGTACTGATTTTTATGTTCCGATTAACACAGCCAATGAGTTGGGAAACAATAACTTCATCACTTTTGTCAAACCTAAAGACCAGGATTCAGCAGCCGAACTCTTCCCTGAATATAAAGCAGATTTTTCGGGTATTAGTGTAAATCTGGATCTACGGGCGACACAAGATGCCTGGGTTAAGATTTTTATGCCCGACGGACTTGGAAATATTAGTGCAAATGGTGAAGGGAACATCAGAATGAATGTCAATACCCGGGGTGAGTTTGATATTTATGGTGTGTATGAAATCCGGCAGGGTGATTTCAACTTTACCCTTCAAAATGTAATTCAACGACATTTCAACATCCAGCAGGGAAGTAAAATTACGTTCAACGGCAGTCCGTACGATGCTCAGGTTGATATCAACGCAAACTATAATATTGATGTTCCGCTGAGCGGGTTGAATGCACAAGCCTACAACGCCGACCTCAGCGGAGCAAAAGTACCGGTAAGTTGTGTCATTGACCTCAAAGGAAGTCTGTTTAATCCGGATATTCTTTTTAAACTCCGGCTTTCCAATAACAATCCGGATATAAACCGGGTTGTCTATTCACAGATTGACACCAATAACCAGCAACAAATGGCGGAACAAATGATTTTTTTATTGGTATTGCGTCAGTTCAAACCGCTTGACCGCACCAATAATATCACGATTGGCAACAGTGTGGGAAGTTCTTCCTGGGAGTTGGTTTCCAATCAGTTAAGCAATTGGTTATCCCAAATCAGCAAAGATTTTGATGTTGGTGTTAACTATAAACCAGGTGATAAGCTTACCAGTGATGAAATTTCGGTTGCACTTTCCACCCAGCTGTTCAATGAACGTCTCATTATCGACGGAAACATCGGTGTACAGGGGAATAATACACCTGCAGCCGCTACCAACCAGAATCCAAGTAATATAGTCGGAGATGTCAATGTGGAATTCAAACTCACCCGCGACGGGCGTTTCCGTGTAAAGGCATATAATCGAAATAATAATACTGTATTGATTGAAAACAATTCACCTTATACCCAGGGACTTGGATTGTTCTACCGCAAAGAATTCGATTACTTCAGCGATCTTTTTAAACGTAAAAACAAGCAGCCTTTAAAACAGTAAATTATTCCCAGGGCAGGTCATGTCCCATTTTTACCTTTTTTGTACGCAGGTATTCAGCATTAAAAGGATTCGGAGTAATGTGCAAAGGAATATTTTCGATGATTTCGATGCCATATCCCATGAGACCGGCTTTTTTTGTAGGATTATTTGAAATAAGCCTGATTTTTGTGGCCCCCAGGTCACGAAGAATCTGAGCACCAATGCCATAATCGCGTTCATCCGGTTTGAAACCAAGTTCAACGTTGGCTTCAATGGTATCCCGTCCCATTTCCTGCAAGTGATAGGCTTTCAGTTTATTAAGCAAGCCAATTCCTCTTCCTTCCTGGTTCATATAAAGAACAACCCCTTTCCCGCTTTCTTCCACCATCTTCATAGATTCATGCAGCTGATCACCACAATCACACTTCGATGAATGAAAAATATCCCCGGTAACACAACTCGAATGAACCCTGACAAGAATCGGTTCGCCATCATGCCAGTTTCCTTTAACCAGGGCAAGATGAAGCAGATCATTGTTGATTTGTCTGAATGCAATCAACTTAAAATGACCGTAATCCGTTGGCATTTCAACACTTTCAACCCTCTGAATGAGACTTTCATTCTTCAGGCGATATGCGATAAGATCCTGTATTGAAGCTACTTTCAACCCAAATCGGTCTGCAATGCCAAAAAGATTGGGTAAACGTGCCATTGTGCCATCTTCGTTCATAATTTCTACCAAAGCACCGGCAGGCTGCAAACCGGCAAGCCGTGCAAAATCAATGGTGGCCTCGGTATGGCCGGCGCGTTGTAAAACACCCGACTTTTTAGCCTTTAAAGGGAATATATGACCAGGACGTCCCAGATCCTCTGCCCTTGTAGCAGGATTGGCTAAAGCCTTTATTGTTTTAGCCCTGTCGGAAACTGAAATACCTGTTGTGCATCCCTGTCCCAGTAAATCTACCGAAACCGTAAAAGGTGTTTCATGAAGCGAGGTATTTGTACTTACCATCAACTGCAAATTCAGGTTCTCGCAAACTTCTTCCGTAACTGGTGTACAAATCAGTCCCCGGCCATGTGTGGCCATAAAATTCACGATTTCAGGGGTTATGGTCTCTGCTGCACAAATGAAGTCACCCTCATTTTCGCGGTCAAAATCATCCACAACAATAATAACTTTGCCATTTCTGAAATCCTCAATGGCTTCCTCAATAGTATTCAGTGTACGATCCGTCATAGCATCCATCCCGGCAATTATTTTGTGCAAAGGTAATAAAAGCCTTTGAAGTCCCATGTTGAAAACAAAACCTTCTTTTCCGGTGTTCAGGTTATCATGTTCTGTATTTTTGCAACAAACTGAACCTGCCTGATGAAAACCTTAAGGATTTCTGCCATATCGTATCTTAACACCATTCCCTTTATATATGGAATAACCCATTCCGGATTTCTGAACGATTATCTGCTTGAATTTGATGTTCCGTCGCAATGCGCAGAAAAGCTGATTCATGGACAAACTGATATTGGGATTGTTCCGGTTGCAGCCATTCCTCAAATGCCTTATGCCAATATAATGACAGACTATTGCATCGGGGCCGTCGGGAAAGTCCAAACCGTGATCCTTATCGCCAATACTCCGCTTGAGAACATAAAGCGGATTTATCTTGACACAGATTCTCGTACTTCGGCTATGCTTACCCGCATTTTATTCCGGCATTACTGGAAAAAACAATGTGAATTTCTGCCTTTGACCCAAAAAACGCAGGATTATCTGGCAGAAAATGAAGGCATGGTATTAATCGGAGATAAAACTTTTCAACTGGATCAGCCCTATTCATTGCATCTTGATCTGTCAGAAGAATGGATGAATTTTACAGGACTTCCCTTTGTTTTTGCATGCTGGGTCAGCAATGTACCCCTTTCAGCAGAACAAAAAAACCTTTTTGAAAAATCAATCCAATGGGGAATTGATCACCGGCCTGAGGCTATCCTGAATATAGAGCAGCAACGTTATCCGGGAATTGATGTTTCGGAGTATCTGCTACACACCATTTCCTACAACCTGGATGAAGCCAAGCGGGCCGGAATGGCGCTTTTCCTTAAATATTGTTCTGAAATGTAGCTTATCGTTTCGGATTATAGCCTTGTTTCTTGGCCATATCTTCAAGCCTTTTCTGAAAACCTGATTTCTTAACCGGTTTCTTTTTGTTTTCCTGAATCTGAAGATGAATTTTATCTTCATTTACCAGTTTGCGGAATGCATACATCTGGGCAAAGGTAAACAGGTTTGCAAGCAGATAATAATAACTCAGACCCGAGGCATAGCTATTGAAGAAACCCAGAAACATAATGGGCATCAGATACATAACTGTCTTCATCCCTGGCAATTGCTGCGTTCCGGAAGCCATCATATCATTGCTCATTTTGGTATAAATGATGGTGGAGATGGTCATCAGCAGGGTAAAAAGACTCACATGGTCACCATAGAACGGAATGGTAAACGGCAGATCCAAAATGGAATCATAAGACGACAAATCGTGCGCCCACAGGAATGATTGCTGACGCAATTCGATTGATGCAGGGAAGAAACGGAACATGGCGATCAGAATCGGCATCTGAAGCAACAACGGTATACAGCCGGCCATGGGATTAATTCCTGCCCGCTTGTACAGATCCATGGTTGCCTGCTGCTTTTTCATGGCATCTTCCTTCTTCGGGAACTTGGCTCCAATCTCATCAATCTCCGGTTTCAAAACCCGCATTTTTGCCGATGACATATAGGTTTTGTATGCTATCGGAAACAATACTATTTTGAGTAAAACGGTAAGAATCAGAATGATAATACCATAATTCAAATTAAAAGTACTCAAAAAATCGAATACCGGGATAACAGCATAGCGGTTTATCCATGCCATCAGAAAGAAACTCCAGCCAATGGGAATCTGTTTTTCCAGATCCAGTCCATAGGCACGGTAGGCTTTGAATTTGTTTGGTCCCAGATACAGATTCATCGGAATATTGGTGGAGGTCTGCATAGGATCAAACGGCAATGTAATAACAGCCGACATCGATTTCAGGTATCGTTCTCCCTTCCCTTCCGAATAGGTCTGAATCTCAGCACTTCCAAAGGATTCGCGTGCAATAAGTGTTGTAGTAAAAAACTGCTGCTTGAACGAAATCCATTTTACTTTTGTATTCAGTTGCTTTTGTTCATCCTTCCGTTCCGAAAGATAATCCACATCGTCGCTGAGGTACTTATAATATATGGTACTAACCAGTTTTTCGTTTTCCAGACTCATTTCCTGCTGACGCAGATTCATGTTCCAGTCGAGATTGATATAATTGGCATTCGCAGCCAGAATATCATTCATATTCTGCAGGCGGATATCCAATCCGCTCATATATTCATTTCCATGAATAACATAATGAAACTCAATGTACTTCCCTGTAACAAATCCGGAATCAGCTGCATCAGGATATAGCCGCATTGAGAATTCCAGAGAGTCGGTTCCGCTTACATAAAGACTGTCCTTACCCTGCAATGACTTATTATTCCAATATGGGTGAAATGAAAGCTGGGTGGTGTTGAGACTGCGGTTATTTACAAAAAAATTGAATCCCAAAACGGCTGTATCCGATTTAAATAAATAAACCGGCAACGTATCAAAAGTTTTATACTGCTTGAGTTCTGCAGATACAAGACTTCCTCCTTTTTCAGAGATCTTCAACTTAATAACATCATTTTCAATGATATAGTACTTATTTTCCTGTTTTACGGATCCGGCATAAATACCATATTTTTCTTTCAGAAGCGAATTAGCCTGACTTACTTCGGCTCCTGAATCGGAAACAGCGCTGAGTGTCTGTCCGGATATTGCTACACCGCTGTCAGGTTTGTTGATTTTTGCTGCCTCGGCTTTACGGACCGAATCAAGCTGGTCCTGTTGCACCTGAGCGATGGAATCAGACTTATGTTTACGCTGTTGTAATTCTTCTTCTGAAGGGGACATCCAGATACTATATCCGATGAGAATCAGGAATATAATAACCAGGCCGAAAATTGAATTTCTATCCATTGATAATATTTTCTATTAAGGGGGTGCAAAGATAGGAGAAAAAGTATCCGGTTCGGTAAGGGATTGTTACTGAATTCCTGCAAATGTGATTGCAGCAGCAACAAAGCTTACAAAAAGCGGATGGGGTTTTTCTACAGTACTTTTAAATTCGGGATGAAACTGAACACCAACAAACCATGGATGGTCTTTTAATTCGATGATTTCCACCAGATTATCTTTGGTATTCATACCAACCGGCAACATTCCGGCGGCTTCGTATTGTTCGAGATATTTATTATTGAATTCATAGCGATGACGGTGACGTTCCGAAATATCGGTCAGTCCGTACAAGGCAGCAACCTTGGTTTTTTCACGGAGTGTACAGGGATAAGCCCCAAGACGCATTGTTCCGCCTTTGGCATTTACCTTTTTTTGGGCTTCCATAATATCAATTACCGGAAAACGCGTACGGGGATTCATTTCTTTGGAATGTGCTCCTTCCAAACCCAGTACATTACGACCAAATTCAACAACAGCGCATTGCATTCCCAGGCAAATACCGAGGAATGGAATATTGTTTTCACGGGCATAGCGGATCGATGTTATCTTTCCTTCGATGCCTCGTTCTCCAAATCCCGGTGCAACAAGAATACCGCTGAGTCCTTCCATTTGAACAGCCACATTCTCGGGTGAAATATCTTCTGAATGAAGCATTTTTACTTTCACCTTGCACTGATTGGCGGTTCCGGCATGAACAAAGGCTTCTGTGATAGACTTATAGGCGTCCTTCAGTTCTACATATTTCCCGATCAATCCAATGGTTACATCACACAAAGGATGCTTGAGGCGATATAAAAAATCTTCGAGCTGCGACAAATCCGGTTCATGAAGGCTTACAGTCTTCATTTTACGGAGGATTTCAATATCCAGTCCTTCCTGCTGCATCAGCAGTGGAACTTCATAAATCGTGGAAGCATCTATTGATTCGATAACGCTGGTTCGTTCAATATTGCAAAACAGCGCTACTTTGTCGCGGAGACTTTCTGTCAATGGTTTTTCTGTACGGCAAACAATGATATCAGGTTGAACTCCCTGTTCGAGCATGTTTTTTACGCTGTGCTGGGTAGGTTTTGATTTCAGTTCACCGGCAGCAGCGAGATAAGGAACCAGGGTGAGATGTACGACAAGACAATTACTTCCGAGTTCCCATTTCAACTGACGAACAGCTTCGATATAGGGCAGAGATTCGATATCCCCGACAGTTCCTCCGATTTCGGTGATTACAAAATCATAGTGGCCATCATTCCCGAGCAACTGAATTCTAAGTTTGATTTCATCTGTAATGTGGGGAATAACCTGAACTGTTTCACCCAGATAATCTCCACGGCGTTCTTTATCGATAACGGTTTGGTAAATCCGGCCTGTAGTTACATTATTTGCCTGAGAAGTGGGGACATTCGAAAAGCGTTCATAGTGTCCGAGATCCAGATCGGTTTCGGCACCGTCTTCTGTAACAAAGCATTCGCCATGTTCATAAGGATTCAGGGTACCCGGATCGACATTGATATAGGGATCGAGTTTTTGATTGGTGACCGTAAAACCCCTTGCCTGAAGGAGTTTTGCGATGGAAGCAGAAATAATGCCTTTCCCGAGTGAGGATGTAACTCCGCCGGTAACGAAAATATACTTGGTTTGTGCCACGATTGGTTTATGCTTTTATGATATTTTAGTAATACCGGTAACTTTTCACCTGAGCCAGATGTTTGGCCAGACGAAGCACCTGGATTGAATAACCGAATTCATTGTCGTACCATGCATACAACACAACATTGCGTTTATCGTCGGAAACCAGAGTGGCTGCCGAATCGAATACACAGGCACAGGAATCACCGATAACATCCGTGGAAACAAGCTCACTGGAGGTTGAGTAGCGGATCTGTTCGATCAGATTGCCCTTCAGAGAAGCATTCCGCATCAGTTCATTAACCCCGTCACGATCGATCTCCCGGGCAACATTCAGCGCAAGAATTACCAATGAAACATTGGGGGTTGGAACCCGGACAGAGTTTGCAGTGAGTTTGCTCTTGAGGCTGGGAATGGCTTTAACGGCAGCGGTTGCAGCACCGGTTTCGGTAATAACCATATTCAGAGGAGCTGAACGGCCACGCCTGGTTTTTTTATGATAATTATCGAGCAGGTTCTGGTCGTTGGTAAAGGAGTGAATTGTTTCGATATGACCTCTGACGATGCCCAATTCGCGCTCAACAACTGATAAAACAGGAACAACGGCATTGGTCGTGCAGGAGGCGGCAGAAAAAATCTGTTCTTCTTCAATATTCAGATTGCATGTTTCCTGATTCACACCATATACAATATTCGGGATATCACCTTTACCCGGAGCAGTAAGCAGAACGCGGCTAACCCCTTTGGATTTCAGGTGGCGTGATAAGCCTGCCCGGTCGCGGGAGGCTCCTGTATTGTCTATCAACAAGGCATCTTTGATTCCATATGCCTCATAATCAATTTCTTCCGGATTATTGGCTGCAATCATTTGTACAACATGCCCATTGATATAAAAGATCTGTTTTTCAGTATCTTCAATGGCAATGCCCTGAAAACGACCATGAACACTATCATGGCGGAAAAGAGAAGCCCGTTTGCGGATATCTTCGGGTGAATTTGAGCGGGTAACGATTGCGCGTAAACGAAGCTGGGAGCCATTCCCTGCCTGATGAACCAGTTCGCGGGCAAGGATACGACCAATACGGCCAAATCCATAGAGTACCACATCCTGATAATGATCACTGCGGGGTTTTACATCGATAAAGTGAGCCAGTTTGGCGGCTATAAAATTCTTCTGACTGAACTCATATTTTTCTTTTTCAGCAATCCACTCTGAATTCAGACGTCCGATATCCACGCGTGCAGGAGCAATATTGAGTTCGGCCATAGCCCGTGCCAGAAGCAAAGAATCCTGAATAATCAGTGGTTTTTTGATGATATTGTTAACATAGGAATGCTTATGCAGAATGGAACTGGCACTGCGGTCGAGCATTTGCCGGCGAAACAGAATCAACTCAATTGACTTATCGTACCACATTTTGTGGGCGATATCGATGAGTTCATTGGCGGCCTTCATGTCATCAATCCAGACTTTGAGATTCTCTTCATAAGCCTGCTGGCCTTCAATAATTTTTACGGGAGAATAGTTTTCCATATTATGAGGGATTTGATTGTTCTGAAAGCACGCAAAGTTATAAAAACAAAGGGATTACCCAACCATAATCAGGTAATCCCTTTGATAATTATTTTATTATTGTCCGAGGTATGCTTTCAGGAGCTTACTGCGGGATGTATGTTTGAGCCGGCGAATCGCCTTTTCCTTGATCTGGCGCACTCTTTCACGGGTCAGATCGAATTTGGCACCGATTTCTTCCAGGGTTAATCCGTGGGTCATACCAATGCCGTAATAGAGATTGATAACATCCCGTTCTTTTTCGGTCAGGGTAGCCAGTGACCGCTGAATTTCGCGCATCAGTGATTCCTTGATCAGGTTATTATCGGTTGCAGGGGTATCATCAGTTACAAAAAGATCTACAAACTTGGTATCTTCATCCGGTGAAATCGGAGCATCCATCGAAATAAAACGGGTTGAGATCTTCATCGCCGCTATAACTTTTTCTTCGGGCATATCCAATGCTTCGGCTAATTCATCAGCAGAAGGCTGGCGCTCAAAGCGTTGCTCAAGACGGGATGATTCTTTCGAAATTTTATTGAGCGATCCTACCTGATTCAAAGGTAAACGTACGATACGGGATTGTTCTGCCAAAGCCTGTAAAATACTTTGACGAATCCACCACACTGCATAGGAGATAAATTTGAACCCGCGGGTCTCATCAAAACGTTTTGCTGCTTTTATCAGACCCAGATTTCCTTCATTGATTAAATCGGGCAGACTTAATCCCTGATTCTGGTATTGCTTGGCAACTGAAACCACAAAACGAAGATTCGCTTTAGTCAGTTTTTCAAGAGCCTGCTGATCACCTGCCTTAATGCGTTGCGCAAGCAACACTTCTTCATCGGCGCCAATCAGTTCCTCTTTACCAATTTCCTGTAAATATTTATCCAGGGAAGCAGTTTCCCTGTTTGTAATCGATTTCGTGATTTTTAACTGCCTCATTCTAAATCTCCCCTTCTATATCAATAAGTTAATGAAACAAATACATTATTTCTCTATTTTCAAAGGTAACAAAAAAAGTATTCCTTTGTTGCCCCTGTTGAAAATTTTTTACTTAATTACAACCAGATAATATGCTCTCATCCGGTTGGGGTATATTCCTTCAACAACTACACCACCCTTCTTGTTTTCTAAAAGTTTTGTTAAATCTGCAACTGATTTCACAGGACGTTTTTCGATACCGGTAATAATAAAATTTTTCCGGACACCCTGGGCTGAGAGCAAACCATCGCGTAATTCCGAAATCTTTAAACCACCTTCAACCCGCAGGAAGCGTTTTTCATCCTGATTTAATTCCTGAAAATCGGCACCCAGTAAATCCACAACATTGACATCTTCCTTTTTCAGGATACTGGTTTTGCCGTCTTTATTCCGTAGTAAGAGATTGGCTGATTTATCATTCCCATCCCGCAGATAGTCAACCGCAACGATTTCACCGGGCCTGTGCTGTCCTATTACTTCCAGCATTTCAGCAACACTATTAACTTTTATACCGTTTATTCCGGTGATTACATCGCCTTTGCGCATTCCTGCTTCATTTGCGGAGCTATTTTCTGCAACACCATATACATATACACCACGCCTTACATCCAGTCCGTTTTCGCGGGCAAATTCGCTGGTGATATCAGCCGGAGTAATCCCAAGATATCCACGCTGCACCAGGCCGTATTGCATCAGGTCCTCTACCACCTTCTTTGCAATATTAGCCGGAATGGCGAATGAATATCCTGTGTAAGAACCTGTATTGGAAGCAATTGCTGCATTGATTCCGATGAGTTCACCGGAAGTATTCACAAGTGCACCTCCGCTGTTTCCGGGATTCACAACAGCATCGGTCTGAATAAAAGATTCGATGGCATTTTTACTCCCGAGGATGTTGATATTCCTGGCTTTCGCACTGACAATACCGGCTGTAACGGTACTGGTCAGGTTAAACGGATTCCCGACTGCCAGTACCCACTCTCCTATCTTTACATCATCAGAATTGGCAAAACTCAGAAATGGAAGGTCCTCTTCACTCACTTTTATGAGTGCAATATCCGTTGAAGGGTCTGATCCCACAAGCTTTGCTTCAAAACTCCGCTTATCATTCAGCGTTATTTCGATGTAATCAGCATCCTGAACTACATGGTTATTCGTAACAATATAACCATCCGCGGTAATTATAACCCCCGAACCAGTGGCCTGATAAGGGCGGCTTCCCTGTTGATTAAATCCGAAGAAATCCTGAAAGAAATAATCATAAACATTGCTTTTTTGCTGGTATTCTGTCTTGATATGCACCACTGCATGGATACTTTTTTCGGCAGCCTGCACAAAATCAGGTCCATTTACTGCTGCACCCGGGCGAAAAGCAGCCTGCTGAACAGGCAAATCCTGACTGCTATATAATGAGGATTTGCGGGCTGAGCCTTGAAAAGCCCGATACGAAGCCAGGGTGATTACCCCCCCGACTATAAAAACAACAACCAACAACAATATCTTTTTCATCGTGTTATTTTTTATGATACTTAATTTTATAGAACTTTGTTGACTTTCTGCAATTTTTGTGCCTTGAATATAAAAGGCTGAAAAAATTGCAGAATTTTAACGGGATCAATCAGAGGTTCGTATGAATGTGAAGGTTAAGAAGTGTTAAGATTTCGAAAATGAGTAAAAAAAGAAACCGGATCGGATTATTGTTAGTAGGGATGTTTTTAGGCATCATCGTTGGCATCAGCATTATGTGGTGGGGTATCAACTTCAAACAGAATGACTGGATATCCTTTCAAAAAATCAAACACTATATAGGTCAGATTATGCCCGGAGACGATGCAGACGAGGAATTACTAATCCCTTCAGCATCCGGAAACAGAGGCTCTCAAAGTCAAAAATACAATAGTCCGCTGGATACAATTCCCTATGATCAATATGCCGACAGTATGGGACTCGACAGTGCCGGTAAAGCTGCCTATTACCAGGATCAGTATGGTGATTATTATATACCGGAGGATGTGCTCCCGGATTCACTTCAATGGTTTGGTGGCAGGAAAGGAAAAGCTTATCACCATGATAGTCTGGAAGTTGATAGTATAAACAGGGCGAGCCGTATTCAAAAAGAACAGATATTACGAGATCAGTTTGTACAATCCAGAATGCTTAATATCCTTGGGAAGACCGATAGTATTCAAAAATATTCTGCTTCACTCGACAGCCTCCTGACGGATGACAAAATGACACCCAAACAGGATCAACATAAAATTCTGGTTGAATTATGGAGATCTCCCGTTAACTACCGGGGATATAAATTTAGTGGCCGAAAACTCATTTTGTTCGGAGTCAGCTCATTTGATAAGTTGAGTCTGGAATATATTAACAGGAGGTTGTACCTTCGTCAGGGCAATATCATTTATGGTATTGATCATTCAGATGACTTCAGACCCTTCATTCCGGTCAGAAAAACAAGCCTTGTTTTAAATAACACACACTGATGGATCTGCCTTTTTACAAATATCACGGTGCCGGTAATGATTTCATTCTGATAGATGAACGTGATAAGGTCTATTCTCTGGGCACAGATCAAATCAAATTTTTGTGTGACCGTCATTTCGGAATTGGCGCGGATGGGCTTATGTTGCTTCAACCGCATGATCTCCTGCATTTTAATATGGTGTATTACAATTCGGACGGATTGGAAAGCACAATGTGCGGGAATGGCGGACGCTGCATGATTGCCTTTGCCCAGGAACTCGGATTGATTGATAAACGGGCCGGTTTCATGGCTGTTGACGGAATGCATGAAGGATATATTCTGGATTCAGGGCTCATCCGGCTAAAAATGCAGGACACCCTCCTTCCGGTGACTATTAACGACATGTACTATTTACATACTGGTTCACCCCATTCGGTATTGTTTGTAGAAGATGTCGCTTCGTACCCGGTTGTTGGAGAAGGCAAAAGAATTCGATATTTGCCTGAATTTCAACCTGGTGGAGTTAATGTTGACTTCGTTGCTGTTCAAGATAAGGGCATTACAATACGCACCTATGAACGGGGAGTTGAGGATGAAACTCTTGCCTGCGGGACCGGTGTAACAGCAGTCGTATTAACGCTTGCCGCACTGCATCCGGAGCTTGAATCTCCGGTAAAAGTGCAGGCCATCGGGGGTGAATTATCTGTATCCTTTGAGCGCAGGGAAGATCATTTTTCGGATGTCTGGCTCGAAGGTCCGGCCAAAAAAGTATTCACAGGTATGATAAAATTAGCATGACAGGAACTTTAATTTATCTTCGAGCTGTTGAACCCGAAGACATCGATGTGTTGTACCGGTGGGAGAATGATCCCAACCTCTGGCCGCTCGGAAATCATCCCGAACCCCTCTCCCGGTTTACCCTCGAACAATATGTATTGAATACGGAAAAAGATATTTACAGTGCCCGACAATTGCGGCTTATGATCGTCGAAATGACTACAAACCAGGCCATTGGAGCCGTGGATTTGTTTGATTTTGAACCTGTTCATAGCCGGGCCGGAATCGGAATCCTGATTGATGAACCCTTTCGCAAGAAAGGCTATGCTGCTGAAACGCTGGAACTGATACTGGAATATTGTTTCTCAACCCTTAACCTGCATCAATTGTATTGCAATATTTCAGAAGATAATACCGTGAGTATTAATCTTTTTCAAAAAGCAGGATTCGAAATCTGCGCAATAAAAAAAGACTGGCTGCTCAATGAAGGCCAGTGGAAAAATGAACTATTTCTTCAACGAATACTCCCATGACAGAAATTAATCCCATCGATCCTGCAGTAGCAGAGATGAAAGCCCAAAAGCGAAAAAAAATACGGAGGATGATCCTGATTCTGCTCGGCTTTTTTTTGTTAACCGCACTTCTGACTTTCCGGATCTGGGGTCCCAATACCCAAACCGGGGAAAACGGTTTTTATTTGTATATCCCTACCAATTCTACCTTTGAAACAGTGCTTGACAGCTTGAAAAAGAATGAGGTTTTGCACTCGGAGTGGGCTTTCAAATGGCTGGCAGAAAAAAAATCCTATACAAAGCGCATTCGTCCCGGAAGGTATCATATCGAAAATGCAATGAGTAATGCTGCGCTTATAAATATGTTGCGGTCAGGCAGACAATTACCGGTAGATGTGATTTTTAACAGCATCCGCACCCGCGAACAACTGGCAGGCCGGATTGGGGAACAGCTGGAACCGGATAGTCTTGATTTTTTAAAGGTTTTGAATGATCCTGAAAAAACTGCGGTCATCGGTTTTACACCTGAAAATATCATGGCTCTCTTCATTCCCAATACCTATGAAGTATACTGGAATTACACACCGGAGAAGTTTCTTCAACGGATGTACGACGAATACAACAAATTCTGGAGTAAGGATAAACTTCAAAATGCACTCCAGGCAGGTCTTAAACCTCATGAAGTCATGATTTTAGCTTCGATAGTTGAACAGGAAACCACCAAAGAAGACGAAAAATCGCGTGTTGCCGGAGTGTATATTAACCGCCTGAAAAAAGGAATCCCGCTCGAAGCAGATCCTACCCTTATTTTTGCCATCGGCGATTTTACAATCAAGCGGGTATTAAATGCCGATAAACAAGTAGATTCTCCTTACAACACTTATAAATATGGTGGATTACCTCCGGGCCCGATTTGTCTGCCTTCTGCCTCCACGATCAAAGCAGTGCTGAATTATGAAAAACATCAGTTCATCTTTTTCTGTGCCAAAGAAGACCTGAGTGGATACCATCGCTTTGCCCGAAGCCTGGAACAACACAACGAAAATGCCCGCAAATACCAGGCAGCCCTGAACGGATTAAACATCAAACGTTGACCGGAAATAAAACACGCTTTATTGTTCTGATTGTGCTCCTGAGTATTGGCGGTCTGAACAGTCGGGCCGGTGACACGCTGAGCAACACATGCAGACAAAAATTACTGTTTGGTTCGGCAGCAGTGGGTTATGTTGTCGGGTTTGGCGGCCTGTACACCGTTTGGTATCAGGATTACAGCCAGAATAGCTTCCACCTGTTCAACGATAACGGGGAATGGCAACAGATTGACAAAGCCGGACATGCCTTTACGGCCTATCAGGCAGCCCGTCTGAGCAGCAGTGCTCTCCAATGGTCGGGAATATCCACAAAAAAAGCGATCTGGCTGGGAAGTTTAAATGCCCTGTTATTCCAAAGCTCCATAGAAGTCATGGACGGATTATCCGAAGGCTGGGGCTTTTCGCCAGGCGATATGCTCTCGAATACACTGGGATGTGCACTTTACACCTCGCAGGCATTGATCTGGAAGGAACAGAAATTCAGTCTGAAATTCTCCTATCATTTTTCGGAATATGCCCGTTACCGACCCGATGTGCTGGGTGAAAGCTATGCTGTGCGGCTGATTAAAGATTACAATGGTCACACCTACTGGCTTTCGGGTAACCTGAAATCCATAACCCATTCCTCCACCCTGCCTCCCTGGCTGAATCTGGCATTGGGTTACAGTGGAAAAGGGATGCTGAGTGCCAATACTTCCTCGGTGATCCTGGAGGATGGAACACTGGTTTCCTTTCCACGTTACCGTCAGGTTTTTCTGAGTCCGGATATTGATTTTACGCGCATTCCGGTGAAATCAAAGTGGCTGAAGACCTTCTTTTCTGTTCTAAATTGTGTCAAACTCCCGTTTCCGGCTTTAGAATACAACACCAAAGACGGATTCATACTGCGGTCCTTCGTTTTTTAAGTTTCCGGGCGAATGACAGCATGGAAATCGTATTTTTGCAGGAGAAATCACGCCTATGAAAAAGATCATCTCTGCACTTTTCCTCATGACCATACTTCTTTCGGCCTGTACGAATAAAAAAGAAGAAACCCGAGCTCAATTTACCAAAGGTATTTCTGAATTTTACAACAACCGCTTCGAATCGGCTATTGGTTTGTTTACACAGGTAATCGAAGCTGATCCTCAAAATGCAGAGGCTCACTATTTCCGGGGAAGCGCCTGGTTCAATATGAAGCAGTATGATAAAGCCATTGCAGATCTCGACAAGGCTATTTCTATTCAGCCCAAGTATGCTGAGGCATACAGTACAAAGGGCGATATTCTGGCATTACTTCAGAAACATGATGAGGCGTGTGCTTGTTGGCGGAAAGCACAGGAGCTTGGCAAACCGAATCTGCGGGATAAGTTGAGGCGGTGTTATTCGTGACGAGTGACGCGTGACGCGTGACGAGA
>CAYLTH010000005.1:0-53193 GCA_964386485.1 uncultured Bacteroidales bacterium
CAAGTCGGAAGCAAAGTTACTTATTAGTGTAAATTTGTCCTATTATGCGGAAGAAACTTCATCAATATTTAATTCATTCACTTAACATCCCTAAAGACAGCAAGTTACTTCTTACTGTCAGTGGAGGAATTGACTCTTCTGTAATGCTTGATTTGTTTTCCGGACTTAGATACCCTTTTGCACTGGCTCATTGCAACTTCCGGCTGCGTGGAGAAGACTCCGATGCAGACGAAAGATTTGTTCGGAATCTGGCTGAAAAATATGCAGTCCCGTTTTATGCAATTCAATTTCAGACAACTAAGTATGCACAAAATAATAAAATATCTGTGCAAATGGCTGCCCGTGAGTTGCGCTATGCCTGGTTCGAAGAAATCCGGATAAAGCACCATTACGATTTTGTTGCAACAGCACATCACCAGGATGATGAAACGGAAACATTTTTTATTAATCTGCTCCGGGGATGCGGAATAGCAGGATTAAAAGGAATTCCGGCAAGGCAAGGTTCTGTAATACGCCCATTATTGTGGACATCACGGACTGAAATCGAACAGTATGCCCTGCAAAACGCCCTGCAATACAGGGAAGACAAAAGCAACGAGGATGATTATTACCTCCGCAACCGGATCCGGCATCATTTGATTCCATTACTAAGCGGGCTTCAAACCGGTTTTAGCAAACAAATGCAGGAAAATATGCGCCGGTTGGCCGAAGAAAATTTATGGATAGACCAAACGGTAAATCACCTCTGTCAAGACATTACAACAGAGCAAAACGCCGAAATTACCATCGACCTGAATGCTGCCGGAGAACACAAATCTTCCATTCCCTTCCTGTCGCGGATGCTGGCTCCTTATGGCTTTAATGAATCACAGGTCCGGGATCTTGCAGACTCAGCAGAGATCAATGGAAAACAGTTTGACAGCACAGACTATGTAATGATTACACATCAGGGAAAACTCTTGTTGCGCAACAAATCAAAATCGGCTGAATCAATCAATTTTCAGATAACAGAAGCTGAAATTTTTTCGGGTCAACGTTCAATCCAAACACATCCCTCACTTTCGCTTCAATGGTATATTGCAGATATTCAGAATATTAGCACAATTAACAATCCGGATTATGCCTGGTTCGACCTTGAAAAACTGGATTTCCCGCTGATAATCCGGAACTGGCAGGAAGGCGACAGCTTTCATCCTTTTGGCATGAACGGAAACAAGAAAGTCAGTGATTTCTTTATTGACCTGAAGCTAAGTTTGTTCGAAAAATCAGATTGCCCCGTTTTTGTGTCGGGCGATAAAATTATGTGGATCGCCGGAAAACGTTCGGATCACCGTTTCCGCATCACAAAGGAAACTAAAAAAGTTTTGGTGATGAAATGGGGAATTAATCCTTGATACAACGGACGTACATCCCGTCGTCCTTGCTCTTGTAGGGATTTGAAATACCACCCAGCTGCAGGGTAAACATATGCCCCATACCGTATAAACCCCAATACTGAGTTGATGACCAGTAATATCCCTGATAATACATCTGGCGGAATTTCGAACAATTATAAACCCAGCCACCGAGTAAGGCATTAAACCCGGATGATCCGCCAGATTGCAGGACAACACCTGCGGTACCTGACCCATTATATTGATTAATTAGTGTGCCCCATTCGGGATTCGACGGGACATGCCATCCGGTCGGACAAATCCCCTGACCACCCTCCAGCGTATCGTACATCATCATTTCCCGCCATTGGTAAAGTCCGCCAAATGAAGTACAATGGCTTGTGATATTGCTGTAACAGTATTTTTCAATTACTCCATTATTTTCCTGATTACCAACTCCATATACAAATGAACCGACATTCAGGTTCTTCGTCATCCAGCATTGACTTCCAAACTGTCCGGTGGTATAGGATTGCCCGTCGCGGGTGTCAATCAGGGAACCTCCGCAGGTAAATGATGCAGGTGGATTGTAGGATCCGTCAGCATCCCCTTTACACAATGCATTTAAATCAACACTGAGGTTTTGGCTCGTCACTACAACAGTCTTGGTCTCTATTGCCCAATCTCCACCCGGAAATGAAGAAATGGAATTGATAAACCGTTTCGAAATAAGATACGCATCCAGAGAGTTTATCTGGGAATAACTGTCGACATTGGCAGCCATCTGAGACAATGCCGGAAGTGGTGTAATATTCACAAAATGAAGCATTACTTTGTAGGCATCAGTAGAATTCACACCACCCCATTTTTTAGGCGTTGTGGCTGTTATACTATAGGTTCCTGCAGCAATATTTGTGAATTGATAGTATCCGTAGATGTTAACTGTTGTCTGTGAAACCGGATTTCCCCCTTGTGAAAGGTATACAGTTGCACTATCCAGGGCAACGGCATTTGCACCGGCATAATTCACATGGCCGCTTATTTTATATTGACTAAAAGCAACAGGAATTGAACAAACAGTAAGCATTAGAATCAACAATCTCTTCATTCGGTGTAATTTTGTACAAAAATAATGTTAATCTTTCAATTAGCACACAAATCGTGAGAATAACAGATCCTTAACAAATTTGTTCAGTTTTGATGATTTATATTAAATTTGCATAGTATGAGTGTCAGACCATGAATTCAACTATACTTCAGCGTATCCGAACCTGGTGTGCAAGTCAGGAAAGAAATGAAACCGAAACAGAACAAAAGCTTCTGCAACTGGGTGCAAATCCGGATGATGTCAGCCGTGTTCTTGAAAACCTGAAAGAGGAGGGTTTTCTAAATCAGGAGAGGTATGCAGGTTTATATGCCGGCAGCAAATTCAGGATGAAACAATGGGGCAAGGTTAAAATTCGCTTCGAACTCGAACAAAAAGGCCTGAATGAAGTTGAAATTATTAAAGCACTCGATGCTATTGATCAGGACGAGTACCTTCGGACCATCTCAAACCTGATTGAACAGGAAGCAGGCAGAAGCCATTCCGATATGATTCTGCGCAGGCTTTGTGCAAAGGGATTCGAGGAAGAACTTGTCCGTGAGTTAATTGACCATTTTGGAATTTAAAAAACATACCAATGATACTATCTGAAGCCATTAAAGATCTTAGTGAAAGGACAGAAGCCTTAAGGAGGTTCCTTTGACATCGATACCAAAATAAACGAAATCAATGAGGAACAGGATAAAACCCTGAATCCCGGATTCTGGGATGATCCGAAAAAAGCAGAACTGATTCTAAAAAATATTCAGGAGAAAAAATCCTGGACGGATGCTTATGATAAAATCGTCGCCGGACGTGATGATATTCTGGTGATGTGGGAATTTCTCGAAGCAGGTGAAGGCAGTGAATCCGAAGTGGAAGCATTGTATGAAGAAACACTGAAGCAAATTGAATCACTCGAGCTCAAAAATATGCTCCGTGATGAAGAAGACAAACTCGGTGCTATTCTGACCATTAATTCGGGTGCCGGCGGAACAGAAAGCCAGGATTGGGCACAAATGCTGATGCGCATGTATATCCGATGGGGAGAACAAAACAAATACAAAGTTCATGAAATCGACCTGCAGCCGGGCGATACAGCCGGAATAAAATCGGTAACCCTCGAATTTGAAGGCCTTTTCGGTTTTGGATACCTCAAAAGTGAGAATGGTGTGCACAGATTAGTACGGCTTTCTCCCTTTGATGCAAACCATAAAAGGCATACTTCTTTTGCCTCTGTTTATGCCTATCCGATTATCGATGATAACATTGAAATCGAAGTCAATGCAGGAGATATCAGCTGGGATACCTTCCGGTCGAGTGGGCCGGGCGGGCAGAATGTAAATAAACTTGAAACTGCAGTTCGTCTCAAACATGAACCTTCCGGAATTGTAATCGAATGTCAGGAAACCCGTTCACAGCTTCAAAACCGCGAAAAAGCCATTCGCATGCTGAAATCTCAGCTCTATGAAATTGAACTGACGAAAAAGCGGGAAGCAATGCAAAAACTGGAATCTTCCAAGAAAAAAATCGAATGGGGAAGCCAGATCCGTAGCTATGTGATGCACCCCTATAAAATGATTAAAGATCACCGGACCGACTTTGAAACATCGAATGTTCAGGCCGTTATGGAAGGTGGACTGAATGATTTCATCAAAGCCTACCTGATGGAATTTGGTGGAAAATTATAATTTTAACAACCCAAAATACTGATTGTATGAAAACACGTATCGAAAAAGACACCATGGGCCCGGTTGAAGTCCCGGCCAACAAATACTGGGGTGCACAGACCCAGCGTTCAAAAGATAATTTTAAAATCGGTGGACAACAGATGCCCACAGAAGTGATTCATGCTTTTGGTATTTTAAAAAAGGCCGCAGCCCTGACAAATTTCGAACTCGGCGTTTTGAGTGAAGAAAAATGCAAACTGATCGTTGCAGTATGCGATGAAATTACCGAGGGAAAACTTGCAGAGGAATTTCCATTGGTTGTCTGGCAGACCGGATCGGGTACACAATCCAATATGAATGTCAACGAAGTGGTTTCCAACAGGGCACATGTACTCAATGGAGGCATACTGGGAGAAGGAAAAAGTCCGGTTCATCCCAATGATGATGTGAATAAATCACAATCATCAAACGATACTTTCCCAACAGCGATGTCGGTTGCAGCTTATAAAACCGTAGTGGAAACAACCATTCCGGGTGTCGAAAAACTTTGGAAAGCCCTGGATGCCAAGGCAAAAGAATATGAGTCCATTGTAAAAATAGGGCGTACCCATTTAATGGATGCCACACCCTTAACACTGGGACATGAGTTTTCGGGCTATGCTTCTCAACTCGAACATGGGTTGAAAGCCTTAAAAAACACCCTCCCCCACCTTGCCGAACTGGCTTTGGGAGGAACTGCTGTTGGTACAGGAATCAATACACCGAAAGGCTATGATGTACTGGTAGCCAAAAAAATCGCTGAACTTACCGGATGCCCATTTATTACCGCACCCAACAAATTCGAATCCCTGTCGGCGCACGATTCCATGGTTGAAACATCCGGTGCCCTGAAACGACTGGCAATCAGTCTGATGAAAATCGCAAACGACATTCGTTTATTAGGCTCAGGACCCCGTTGTGGTATTGGCGAATTAAACCTCCCCGAGAATGAACCCGGATCATCCATTATGCCCGGAAAAGTAAACCCAACACAATCAGAAGCCATGACAATGGTTTGCGCTCAGGTTATCGGAAACGATGCTGCCATTGCAGTGGGTGCCATGAATGGTCATTTTCAGCTCAATGTTTTCAAACCGGTGATTATCTTCAATCTGTTGATGTCAGCTCGCCTCATTGGTGATGCATGTGTTTCGTTTACAGATAATTGTGTGGTTGGAATTGAAGCCAATACAGTAAACATTAAGAAGAATCTGGAAGAGTCGCTCATGCTCGTTACCGCTTTGAATACCCATATCGGATATGAAAATGCAGCCAAAATTGCAAAAAAGGCCCACAAAGAGCATCTTACACTCCGGCAAGCCGCTCTCGATCTCGGTCTGCTGACCAATGAACAGTTTGATCAATGGGTTGATCCCTTGAAAATGATCTGATAAACGAATAAAATTGTATAATTTTATCTCATTTTGGGAAAAAATACATTTTTCTTCTATATTTGCATCTTAATATTTTCCACATGCAGTCAATTAAAGTATTTGTTGTTGAGGATGATGTCGTTTATGCCGAGGTATTAAAACATCAACTCGCCTTAAATCCTGAATATGAGATTGAGACCTTTTCGAATGGAGAGGAGTTACTCAACAATCTTTATAAAAAACCCAGCCTGATTACCCTCGATTATACTTTGCCTGATTTTTCGGGCATGCAATTGTTTAAAAAAATCAAGGAATTCGACAGGGATCTTCCTGTTGTTGTTATATCCGGGCAGGAAGATATTCTGACTGCTGTTGACCTGCTGAAAGAGGGAGCTTACGATTATATTGTAAAAGACCAGGATACCAAAGACCGCTTGTGGAATGTACTCAGGAATCTGCGTGAGAAATTTGAACTTGAACGCGAAATTGTTGATTTACGGGAAGAGATTGGCAAGAAATATGACTACGAAAACATCATAAAAGGGAAAAGCGTTGTTATCCGCCAGATTTTTAACCTGATTGAGAAAGCAACAAAAGCTTCCATCGCTGTAATTATTACAGGAGAAACCGGCACAGGAAAAGATCTGGTTGCCAGAGCCATCCATTACAATTCAAGCCGCCGCAGAAAACCTTTTGTGGCAGTAAATGTAAGTGCTATTCCCAACGAACTTATTGAAAGTGAATTCTTTGGATTTGAAAAAGGTGCTTTTACAGGTGCTACCTCCCGAAAAATTGGCAAAGTTGAATTGGCAAACAAAGGAACCTTGTTTCTGGATGAAATTGCCGACATGGATAAAAACATGCAGGCTAAGCTACTTCGGGTTCTCCAGGAAAAGGAAATTACGCGCATTGGAGGAAATGCAACCATTAAAACGGATATTCGCCTGATTGTTGCAACCAATAAAAATATTGCACATGAAGTTCAGAAAGGAAATTTCCGGGAAGACCTCTATTATCGTCTGCTTGGATTACCCATTGAACTCCCGCCATTGCGCTACAGAGGCAATGATATCCTGATCCTGGCAAAGCATTTTGTTGATGAATTCTGCAAAGAAAATCAGATTAAAAAGTTGACTATCACTCCAGCTGCTCAGGAAAAACTCATGAAATACACTTATCCCGGGAATGTACGGGAACTTAAAGCAATCATGGAACTGGCCTGTGTAATGACGAGTGATGATAACCTTGATGATGTTGACATTTCATTCAATTCATCTGCTACTCAGGCCGATTTCCTTATGGAAGAAGATACCCTTGAAGGCTATACCAAAAAAATTATCAAATTCTACCTCCAGAAATACAACAACAATGTATTAATGGTAGCCAAGAAACTGGATATCGGTAAATCAACTATTTACCGCATGATTAAATACAAAGAGATTTAAAACCGGAAATATGAGCGACACCGAAAAAGTTTACGATCTCTCTATGCTTAGAGAAATGGATGCCGAAGATCCCGGTACATTAAAACATATTCTACAGATCTTTCTGGAATCCATCCCGGCTATTCTCAACGAATTGCTGACCCACTTTGCGGATAAGGATTATTTCAGCCTGGGAAATTCTGCCCACAAACTGAAATCTTCACTCGAATTGATTTCGATGAAAGATACAGCTATTCTCCTGAAGAAAATTGAGCTTCAGTCGAAAAGCGGTCAAAACCTTGAAGATATTCCAGCTATGGTTGAAACTGTTGAAAAAACACTTTTAATCGTTTTTGAACAGCTGAAACAGGAAATCGAATAAGCGATTTTATATATCCATTTCAGGGATTTCTCCACGAACCTGAAGCGGAGCTGCAGTGGATCGTATAATCTCTTCCACACTGACACCCGGTGCACGTTCGATCAGAACAAACCCTTCGGGCGTAACATCTATTACTGCCAGGTCTGATACAATGCGTTTTACACAGGCAACTCCGGTCAAAGGCAATGTACAGGCTGTTAACAACTTGGATTCCCCGTCTTTATTGGTATGCTGCATGGCTACAATAATATTCCGTGCACTGGCAACCAGATCCATTGCACCACCCATACCCTTTACAAGTTTTCCCGGGACTTTCCAACTGGCAATATCTCCTTTATCGGTAACCTCAAAGGCTCCCAATACAGTCAGGTCTATATGCCCTCCCCGGATCATGGCAAAACTGCTGGCCGAATCAAAAAAAGCTGCACCGGCAATTGTAGTAATGGTTTGCTTTCCGGCATTGATCAGATCCGGATCAATGTCTTCTTCAAAAGGAAAGGGTCCCATACCGGTCAAACCATTTTCTGATTGTAGGATAACTTCCATACCTTCGGGAATATAATTGGCAACAAGGGTTGGAATACCAATTCCCAGGTTAACATAGTAACCATCTTTTAATTCTTTGGCGATTCGCTTTGCGATGCCCTCTTTATCCAGTGCCATAATTATCGTTTGCTGGTTGTTCTGAATTCTATTCTCTTTTCATAGTTTATGCCCTGGAAAATCCTTTGAACATAAACTCCGGGAGTATGAATATGGTTAGGATCCAGCGTTCCCGCCGGCACCAGTTCTTCAACTTCTGCAATGGTAATCTTTCCGGCTGTAGCCATTACCTGATTAAAATTATTGGCTGTAGCCTTAAAAATAAGATTCCCTTTGGTATCCCCTTTCCAGGCTTTAACCAGGGCAAAATCAGCCGTTAATCCGGATTCGAGCAGATGCATCTTCCCATTGTATTCACGGACTTCCTTCCCTTCTGCAACTTCAGTACCATAGCCGGCAGGTACATAAAATGCAGGAATACCGGCACCACCGGCACGGATTCGCTCAGCCAGTGTCCCCTGAGGTATCAGCTCTACCTGGAGTTCTCCCTGAAGTAACTGTCGCTCAAATTCTTTATTCTCTCCAACATAAGAGGAAATCATCTTTGCTATCTGTTTATTCCGCAGCAAAATACCCAATCCAAAATCATCCACGCCTGCATTATTGGAAATAAAAGTCAATCCCTTTATCCCTTTTCGATACAAGGCCTGAATACAATTTTCGGGTATTCCGCACAACCCGAATCCTCCCACCATGATGGTACTGTGATCGGGAATATCCCTGACTGCCTCAATGGCATCTTTAACGACTTTGTTCATATGCTTCTTAATTTCAGAAAATCATCGCAATTTTAACAAAAGGATACAGTTATTGTTCGTACTTTTGAATTTACAATGATAAATAAAAGATTTTGAATATGAAAAGAATTTTTATTATCCTTCTCACGCTTAATTTGTCCCTGGCCATGAGCGCATTTGCCGGACCAAAAAAGGAGACTAAAGAAATCGCTATCCAGACTTCAGCCATCTGCAAAATGTGTAAAGACAGGCTTGAGAGCAACCTGATTTATGAAAAAGGCGTGAAAAAAGTAACGCTGGATATGAAAACAAAAATTCTTACGATAAAATATCGTGCCGATAAAACGAATCCGGAAACTCTCAAAAAAGCAGTATCAGATTTAGGTTACGATGCAGATGAGGTTCCTGCAGATGCTAAAGCTTATGACGAATTACCGGCATGCTGTAAAAAAGATGCTGCACCACACTAATAGCTAAAGCCCTTTAACCCTGGGAGCACCCGCAACAAAATCCTTCAGGTAAAACGGCTCAAAATAGGCAACATCCTCAAACTGACTGGTGTTAAAACGATGAATCGCCGCCTGTACCATATGTGCAGCTGATATTTTGTATTCATATAAAATCATCGCATTGGGAAGGTTTTCAATAAAACCGGCCATTTTTTCAGCTCCATTTCCAAAAAACACCATTTCCTGTTTCTCCAGTTCATTCGCAAAGGACTGATCATCAAGTATAATGGCTTCTGTTTCCTTAATCTTTATCAAATCAGCTGTGTAGAGTGCAGTATACACTTCCATCCGCCGTGCGTCAATCATCGGACACAAAATGGTATTTCCGGAAAACCTCGCTGCAACCCCTGCTGCCATAATTTCCAGCGTATTGATAGCTATCAGGGGGATATCCATGGCATAACAATATCCCTTTGCCACTGAAACGCCAATCCGAAGACCAGTATAGGAGCCCGGACCCATACTCACAGCAATGGCATCCATATCTTTCATGGTCAAACCATTCTGCTCAAGTAAAGAGTTGGCAAGAACGGTGAGATTCGCTGCATGATCATTCAACTGGCCACTCGTAAGCACTCCGCATAATGTATCACCATCAACCAGGGCCACCGAACATACAGAAGTGGCTGATTCTATGCACAATATTTTTGTCAAAACTAATTTTCTGTTGGATTAATCCTCTGTAAATAACTCCTTCTTGTCAACTTTCTTTACCTTCTGATTGTTCTTTAAAGTTTTTGAAACAGCCTTATAAGGAGCGGAAATCACTTCATCTCCTTCCTTAAGACCCTCACTTATAACAATATAGGTATTATCCTGAATTCCTGATTTTACTTTTATAAGTTTTGCTGTTCCGTCAACATACAGAAATACATATTCCACCATTTCTTCAGCTTCTTTCTTTTTGGCATCATCCTGCTTTTCATCAGCAACAACCTTCTTGTCCTCCGCAACCTCTTTTTTGTCAATACTGCTCGTATCCTTACGGGTTGTAACAGCCTGAATCGGCAAGGTCAGAATATTCCTTACAGTTTCTGTCTGAATATCAACCGTAGCAGACATTCCGGGACGTAAAGGACTATATCCGGGCTGATCTGCCTTGAGTAAATCTGTGTAAGACTCCCGTAAAACCCTGATTTTTACATCAAAATTTGTTACCTGATCAACACTTGTTCCTTGTGTATTGGCTGAAGTGGCTACTTCTGTTACAATGCCTTTAAACTTTCTGTTCAGATAAGCATCAACTTCAATAAGGGCAGTATCTCCGATATGTACACGCACGATGTCATTTTCATTCACACTCACATTAACTTCCATCCCGCCAAGATTGGCAATCCGCATAATTTCTGTTCCGCTCGAAAACTGGGATGTTCCTACCACGCGCTCACCTTTTTCAACAATAAGTTTTGAAACAGATCCGTCGACCGGAGCATATATAGTGGTTTTTGAAAGATTTTTTCTGGATTCCTGCAGCGCTGCTTCAGAGCTTTTCACCGTATAGGTTGATGCCTTTACACTTTGTTCTGCAGCTTCTACTTCAGCTTTGGCACTTTCAAAAGCTGCTTTGGCAGCATCAAATTCAGATGCAGAAATAGCCTGTTGTTTAAAGAGCTTCTCATTCCGCTCAAAACTCAGACGGGTATTGCTGAACTGAGCCTGTACCTGAGCCAGCCTGGCTTTGGCATTGGCCTCATTGGCCTTTTGCATGTTGAGACCTGCTGTTGCCTGATCATAATTAGACTGATAAATTTCAGGATCTACTTTCGCCAGGATATCACCCTGCTTTACAATATCTCCCTCTTTTACAAAAAGTTCAATCAGCTCACCCGAAATATCCGGACTCACCTTTACTTCTGTCTCCGGTTGAATTTTTCCGTTTGCAGAAACTGTTTCAATAATTGATCGCTTTGTAACCTTTTCGGTCGCAATCTTAACAATATCCTGCTTCCCAAACCATCCCTGCTTTTTGCCAATGGCTAATACAACTACAACAACAACCAAAACAATAATCCCGAGACGTATCCATTTCTTCTTATTCATAATATCTGAAATTTACGATAAATTATTTAAAATCAATAGGTTTTCCCATGTAGAAATCCAAAACAGTCATTTTAAAAACGTATTCATATTTTGCCTGAAGCATTTCTGATTCTGATTTGGCAAGATTCTTTTTCGCTTCATTGAAATCAACAAAATTCAACAAACCAAGCGAAAATTTCTGTTCCGCATAAAAAAAGTTCTCTTTCATGGCGTCAACCGATTTCTTTGCGGCTTTATACTTCTTTATGGCAGAAGCAACATCGGCATAGGATTGCTGAATATCTTTTTCCAATAAATTTTTCTCCTGTAAATAACTTAACCGGGCATTCTCAACTCCTATTCTGGCCCGGCTGGCAGTTGTTCTTGCCTGTAATCCATTGAATATCGGAATATTAAGATAGAATCCAATGGATTTATTCATATTGGCATCAATCTGTTCGCTCCAGGGGATCATCTCATAAACACTGCTAAAGCTCGGTGATAATACCGGAATGGGTGTTACACCTGCTGTAAATCCAATGGTATCAAATCCATCCATCGAAAAACTTTTCAATTGCTGACTGGCTTCTGAATACCCTGAACCATAAGAACCCTGAACCATCAGACTCGGTAAATACCCGCCACGTGCAATTTTCATATCCCGGATTGCTGATTCAACTTTCAGTTCTGCACTTTTAATCTGAGGCTGTGTTTCAAGTGCCATGGTTAAAATTTGCTGTGGCCGGCTGTCTAACCTGATCGTTTCCGGTACCGAAAATTCAGGCTTTTGAATATCAGTCAGTTCTCCCGGAGTCAGCTCAAGTAACTGGATCAGACTCAATACCGACATGTCGAGATTATTCTGCATACTGATCTCCTGTAACTCCTCCGATGCTGCCTGTGCCTGCAGACTCAGCAATGTTCCTTTTGAAATTGTTCCGGCTTCCAGCAAAATCTTTGTCCGCTCTACCTGTTGATTGGTTATCCTTGACTGCTCCTGTGCAATCCCAAGTAATTCTTTGTTAAACAAGATAGTCAGATACACCGAAGCAACATTGAGTGCGATATCATTTTGCATCTTCTGAACATCATATTGACCGGCACGAAGTGAAAGACGATTCTTCGCAATAGAATTCAATAACTGAAACCCGTTGAACAGGGTCAGATTGCCTGTTAAATAAAAGTTCTCGAAAGCAACCTGCTGACTGGCAAACTGATTCGTAAACCGGTCAACGGATTTACCAAAATTATAACCATGTGATACACTTGCATTTACCGAAGGAAGCAAGGCTGCCTTACTTTGCAACAGGTTGTCCGCCGAAAGTTCCAGACTCAGCATTTGTTGCTTTACCTGAATATTATTCTCCAGTGCATACTGAATACATTCTTTAAGTGACCATTGTTTCTGTGCAAACGAAACCATATTGATAGAAGCGAAAAGCAATCCGCTTAAACAAATACGAACGATTCTGGTATTTATAAATTGAAGCATAAAATGTGTTGATATAAAACGAACAGATAACTGAACGAAATTTTCATTCAATTATGGCACAATAAAAACATTTATCTTTACAAAGGTATAACATCTTTAACCCAAATATATGATATGAGGAGTATTAATCTTTCATTTTTCGTTCTTTTCTCCATTTTAATCGGTCATTTGCCATATCTGAACGCCAACCCGTCAAACAGAGCTAACACGGATTCTCTTCATGTAGTCCATTACGATCTTCATCTTGATATTACCGATTTCACTACAAAAGTAATCAAAGGACATACACACCTTAACATGACTGTTCATTATAATAATGTAAGCAGGATTGTACTGGATCTGTTCAAACTCACAACAGATTCTGTTAAACTGAATGGTGTCATTACAGGGTTCACACACAATGATACGAATATTTATCTGACTGCTGCTCAACCCATTAACATTGGCGATACTGTGCAAATTGATGTATTCTATCATGGTGTTCCGAAAGTCGAACCTTATGGCTGGGGCGGGTTCCATTTTAATGGTTCTGCATCTGCCTACAATTTGGGTATTGCCCTGGAAGACAGACCCCCAAACTACGGAAGGGTCTGGTTTCCGTGTATCGACAATTTCCTGGATAAATCAACCTATGACTGCTATATCAGGGTACCCTCCAATTTAACAGCTGTATGCGGGGGAACACTTATGGGAGTAAGCCCGGCACCTTCATCCACCTCAATTTATCATTGGCAGCTTAATCTCCCGGTTTGTGCCTATCTTGCCTCAGTGGCCGTTTCAAATTATGTTCCTGTTGAGGGAATCTTCAATGGACTCAACGGACCGGTTCCTACTCAGATTTATGTCAAACCTCAGGATACCACGAAAGCAAAAAACTCATTTATCCATCTGAATGATATTCTGGCAGCATTTGAACATTATTTTGGACCCTACCGCTGGCCGAGAGTGGGTTATGTTGCAACCGCTCTGGGCGCGATGGAACATGTAACCAATATTGCTTATCCTTCCGGAAACATCGATGGAACGCTCAATTCAGAATGGTTGTATGCCCATGAATTAAGCCATATGTGGTTTGGCGACCTGGTTACCTGCGCTTCTCAGGAAGATATGTGGATTAACGAAGGATGGGCTGTTTTCAGTGAAATTCTCTGGCGCGAACAAGTTTATGGGAAAGAAAGTTACAAAAACTTTATCCGGACCAAACACCATGAAGTTCTGCAAAAAAATCATGTGTCGGAAGGCGGATACCTCGCACTTTCTCCTATCTCTTCTTCACATGTTTACGGAAGCACCGTTTACGATAAAGGAGGCATGGTTACACACAGCCTGCGGGGATACATGGGCGACAGCCTGTTTTTTAAAGCTGTAAAAAATTACCTGGATACCTTTGAGTATAAATCTGTCTCATCAATCCAACTGCGTGATTTCCTGAGTCAGGATTGTGGATACAGCCTTCAGCCATTTTTTGATGCCTGGGTATTTGCTCCGGGATTTCCACACTTTTCAATAGATTCGGTTGTATCGGTTCCGGCCGGTTCCGGATTTGCTGTTACTGTAAACGTCCGGCAACGCAGCAAAGGAGGAACCATACTGGCAGCCAACAATCACATACCCCTTCGGTTTATGTCGTCCGACTGGAAGTTTATAAACGACAGCATGCAATTTTCAGGAACAAACGGTTCGAAAACATTTACATTGCCTTTTAATCCTGTAAGTACTTTTCTGGATCCGGAAGAAGTTCAGGCGGATGCCACAACCGATAATTACCGGGTTTTTAAAACAACAGGAAACTATACTTTCCCCAACACCTATTTCGCAACAGAAATCAGTCTGATCAATGATTCAGCCCTGGTTCGCATTGTCCACAACTGGGTAGCACCCGATACCTTTCCACAAACAATCCCCGGATTGCGGTTGTCTGACTATCGGTTCTGGACAGTCGAAGGCAATTTCCCGGCCGGTTTCAAAGCAAAAGGGAAATTCAGCTATTCAAAATTCAGCAATCTCGACAATACACTCATCCTCAACAACCTCGATTCTCTGGTTATTCTTTATCGTCCGTCTGCTGCCTCCCTTTGGCAATCCATCCCTTTCAGCATGAATGGAGTACCCTATCAGGGCGAACTCATCGTTGACAGTCTGCGACCCGGAGAATACGTATTGGGTATCTGGGATTACACATATCTGGGAATCAATGATTTAAATAAAAATAATTCTCTATTGCAAGTCTTCCCGAATCCGGCAAGCGACCAGATCAATATTGTTTGCAAGCAGGTAGGCCGTGCAATGCTCGAATTCTACCGGGAGGATGGAGCCAGACTTGATTCTGTTTCAATAATGAATCCGGGAACAATTCTGCAAAAAAGCACTCGTAACTACCCGGCAGGAGCCCTGCTCATTGTACTGAAATCCCCGGAAGGTCTTATTCTTGGAAGTAATAAAATACTGATAATCAAATAACTACTTTCTGATTATAGCACTTAGCTTTGTTTCAAAGGCAAGAATCAGCTTTTTCATCACAGCATCTATTTCGGTATCCGTCAGCGTTTTCTGCTCATCCCTTAAAACAAAACTCAAGGCATAGGACTTCTGATCGGCACCTACACCATCACCTGAGTATATGTCAAACAACCCAACCCGTTGAAGCAATTGTTTCTCGGTATCATAGGCTATTTTTTCAAGCTCTGAAAAACGGATTTCTTTTTTCACCAGCAGGGCAAGATCACGACGTACCTCCGGATATTTCGGTAATTCATTGAATTTTACCACCTTGTTGCTGGCAAGTTTATAAACAATATTCCAACGAATAAAGGAAGCAAAGACCTTAGACTTAATATCAAAGGCTTTTAACAGCACATGTGAAACTTCACCGAACTCAGCCACAATGTCTTGTCCAAATTTTAATTCATAGGCTACCCCATAGTAATCGGATACACCTTCTGTCAGGTTTAATTTCCAGACCGGAATACCGGATTTACCGAGTAGGGCGAAAAGTATGGCTTTCAGACTGAATAAATTAACTTCTTTCGGACTTGTGTTCCAGGAAGCCGGATGTTCTTCTCCACACATGAATATTGACAAATGCTCTTCCTCCTGGTATTTTTTTATCCCCTCAGCTGTTGCATTAAGCTTACGGTAGATATTCCCGAATTCAAACAATTTCAAATCCGGACTCCGCCTGTTTTGATTAAACTGTATTGTTTCCAGTCCGCCAAATATCAAATGAGGGCGCATTACCTCCAGATCCTTACTGAGCGGATTCAGTATGTGTACATATTCCTCCGGAGAAATACATGAAATCAAACTTTTATACGAAGAGCGCGTCAGCGAATTATTCATAATTTCATTAAACCCGCTTCCGGTCAGCATATTGGCGGCTACATTCCTTACGGCTTCACGCTCAGGTTTTTCATGAACAACCATTGAAAAACGGATCGTTTCCTCCAAAGCAATGTTATTATATCCATAAATGCGTAAAATCTCCTCTACAACATCGGCTTCACGGGTCACATCAACCCTGTACAAAGGAATTCGTAAATCCAATCCTTCTTCCGACTCGTTTAAAATCTCAATTTCGAGCGATTTCAGGATAGATTTCACCGATTCCCGTTCAATGGATTTCCCGATCAGGGTATCCAGCCGCTGATAATTCAGTTCTATTTGTGGCCGTTCAAAAACAGCAGGATATTCATCTTTTACCGAAGAACTAATTTTACCACCGGCGATTTCACGAATCAGGATGGCTGCCCGTTTTAAAACCGCTACCGTATTCTCCGGATCTACTCCCCGCTCAAACCGAAAACTCGCATCCGTCTTCAGTCCGTGTAATTTGGATGTTTTGCGGATGCTCGAAGGACTAAAATAGGCACTTTCCAGAAAAATATCCCGGGTTTCAAACGAAACACCTGAATCGAGTCCTCCATAAACACCACCAATGCACATTCCTTCTGCCTCATTGCAAATCATCAGATCGGCAGCGCCAAGTTTACGTTCAGTTCCATCGAGGGTCGTAAATGGAGAGCCCTCCGGCAGACATTTTACAACAATCTTATTCCCTTTGATCTTCGATGCATCAAAGGCATGGAGTGGCTGTCCGCTTTCAAACAATACAAAATTGGTAATGTCAACAACATTGTTAATCGGGCGCAGACCTATCGCATTCAGGTAATTTCTGAGCCAGTCAGGTGATTCAGCAACGGTAATACCGGAAATCGTTACTCCGGCATACCGTGGACAAGCTTGCGGATCTTCCAGAACCACAGGAATATCAAGATCCTGATTATCAATCGTAAAGGATTCAGTATCGGGAAGCCGCAAAGAAACACCTTCTGCAAGTCCCTTTGATTTCAATACAGCATACAGGTCACGGGCTACTCCATAATGAGATGAGGCATCGACACGGTTTGGAGTAAGACCAATTTCAAAAACGATATCTCTGTAAATATTGAAATATTCAGATGCCATGGTTCCAATCGGTGCTGTATCCGGCAATACCATGATTCCATCATGAGAATTTCCCAGTCCAAGTTCGTCTTCAGCACATATCATTCCTTCTGATTTCTCCCCTCTGATTTTTGACTCTTTTATTTCAAATGAATCATTACCACTATATATACGGGTTCCGATAGTAGCCACCAGAACAGTCTGTCCGGCTGCAACATTCGGAGCACCACATACAATATTCAATGGTCGCTCACCACCGGTATCAACTGTAGTCAAACTAAGTTTATCAGCATTAGGATGCTTTTCACGGGTTAAAACCTTGCCAATTACAATACCTTTTAAACCTCCTTTTACCGATTCATATTCCTCCCAGGATTCTACCTCAAGACCTGAAAAAGTGAGGATTTCTGCTACCTGTTCTGCGGGGAGATCAATATTGATATAGGTTTTTAACCAGTTGTATGAAATTTTCATGCTGCTTTTATTTGAATGGCAAAAGTAAAGAAATTAAGGATAATCTGACTGAATTAACTTATCCGTGAGAAGTCATTCTGCCGCTTGTCAATTCGGTTCAATTCGCGTCGAAGAATTGCATTAGCCGGTAATTCGAGCATTTTATCCATTTCCAGAATTTCGATGGCCAGTTCACGGGCTGCCTTCAGAATCTTTTCATCCCGGATTACATCTGCAAGCTTCAGGTCAAGAATACCACTTTGCTGGGTACCGGCCAGATCTCCCGGTCCACGCAGCCGAAGATCCACTTCGGCAATCTGAAAACCATCATTGGTGTCAACCATGGTTTTAATCCTTTGCCGGCCTTCGGTCGTTATTTTTTGTCCGGTTAACAATATACAATATGATTGTTCAGCACCCCGACCAACTCTGCCACGCAACTGGTGAAGCTGAGATAAACCAAAACGTTCGGCATTTTCAATCACCATTACAGAAGCATTGGGCACATCTACTCCAACTTCAATCACCGTTGTGGCTACCATAATCTGGGTTTCCCCTTTGATGAAGCGTTTCATTTCAAAATCTTTGGCATCGTTCTTCATCTGGCCGTGTACAATGCTTATCGCATAATCGGGCAGCGGGAACTCTTTCACCAGACTCTCATACCCATCCATTAAAAACTTGAGATCCAGTGTTTCTGATTCCTTAATCATCGGATAAACAAAATACACCTGACGCCCGGCTGCTATCTGTTTCCTGACTGAACCAAATACTTTTAACCTGTCACGGTCTGTAAAATGGAAAGTCTGTATGGCTTTCCGACCCGGGGGCAATTCATCAATAACCGATACCTCAAGATCGCCATACAAGGTCATGGCAAGGGTTCGGGGAATCGGCGTAGCTGTCATGACCAGCACGTGCGGCGGCACCTCGCTTTTCTCCCACAACCGGGCTCGCTGACTAACACCAAACCGGTGCTGTTCGTCAATAATAACAAGTCCCAGATCCTTAAAAATCACCCAATCCTCAATAAGCGCATGTGTTCCGATTAAAATATGGATTTCTCCTGCTTCCAGATCGGCCAGCAATTTCCGGCGCTGCGGTTTACGGGTGCTACCGGTGAGCAGTTCAACCCGAAGATTCATGGGTTCAAGCATGCGGGTAAAGGTTCTGAAATGTTGCTCAGAAAGGACTTCTGTAGGAGCCATCAAACATGCCTGAAAACCATTGTCGATGGCAATGAGCATGGTCATCAGCGCAACCAGTGTCTTCCCGCTTCCAACATCTCCTTGCAGCAAACGGTTCATCTGCTTTCCGGAAGCGGTATCCGAACGTATTTCCTTAATAACACGCTTCTGGGCGTTGGTTAGTGTAAAGGGAAGGAATTCCCTGTAAAACCGGTTGAGCGTTTCACCTACTTTTTGAAAAACTTTCCCCTTGACAAATTGCTGCCGGAGGTTTTTTGTCCGGAGCAAACTAAGCTGAATGTAAAACAACTCTTCAAACTTCAACCGGGCAATGGCCCGATCCATCAGCTGCGTATTAGACGGAAAATGAATGGAGGTCATCGCCTCTTCCCGGGATAACATTTTGTATCTGCCAATTATTGAGGGTGATAAAGTCTCGTCAATATTCAGGTGTAAACCGGAAACCAGATTCCGCATAATTTTCCGGATTCCTTTACTGTCGAGTCCGATCGACCGCAACTTCTCTGTACTCGAATAAAATGGCTGAAGATATTCATTCGTTGTTTCGATGGCTTCGGAAGTCGATTCTAATTCAGGGTGTGCAAAATTAAATTTCCCGTTAAAAACACTGGGCTTGCCAAACAGAATGTACTCCTGTCCTTTTCTTACATTCTCAACCCAATACTTAACACCTCTGAACCAGACCAGCTCAATTTCACCGCTGCCATCGCTCAGTATCGCCACAAAGCGTTGTGCCCGTTGTTTCCCTATCAGCTGAGTATGCGTAATCTTCCCTTTAAGCTGATAATAAACAAATTCATTATTAATCTCGATAATCTTTGTAAAGCGTGTCCGGTCGATGTACCGAAAAGGATAATGAACCAACAAATCCCCGAATGTATCAATATTCAATTCCTTGCGAAGAGAAAGCGCTCGTTTCGGGCCCACTCCCTTCAGAAATTCAATAGCTGTATCCAGATAGGACTGATGCATGGTCAAAAATATGGTAACAAAAATAAAAAAAACCGGACACAACCTAATGCATCCGGTTTTTACATCCATTAAATGGGTTTAGAATTCCCAGAGGTCATGTTCAAATTTAAACAATTCTCCTTTTATTCTTTCAGATTCGAGCAAGGCATCAAGGCCCTGTGCATAATCTACAATCTTTCTGTCGTATACATTCTTTTCCTTATAGACGTAACTGTCGAACATTCTTTTCCAGAAAACATCATCATAGGTTCTTCTTTCAGCATCATTGAAACGGTTAAACACTTCTGATTTGGCTAAAACGTTGCGTATTTCCGGGAAATAAAGCCAGAACAGCGGGTCACGTCCTCTGAAGTTACCATTCTCATCAAAATTATCACGAACCGGACATACACCAATAATCCGAACATCCATCTGAGACCGTTGTTTATCAAAGAATTGATCTTCCTTGATACGCAACATTTTGACGTCATTTGCATTGAATTTAACCTGAATCACGGTATCATACAAATCATATGGAGGATACGGCCTTGGTAACTGAACAGTATCTGAGGATTCCAGTCGACTCATAATTTCCTGATATGTTAAAGGAACAGTGAATTCATCTGTCGGAGTTACCTGGTAAGCTGTGATAGTACCTTCCTTCAATGCATCCATAATCACCGTCATTAAATTACGCCATTGGTTGTAAGGATTCTCAGGGTAATAAAATGGTTGATTAATTTTCTGTCTGAAATCGATGGCACGCCAGATACGTGTTGACCAGATAACATCAGCTTCCCGTAGCGGAGAATATGGAATGGGCTTGCGCTCAACTGTATGAATCTTATCAAACACACCGTCGCGTGGCGGACTGTCCATCACCTGTGCATATGCCGAACCCAGCATAATACTTAACAGAAAAATGATGATTTGTTTTTTCATATAAACCTCCGGTTATTTTTCAATTATTTGATTTGGATACTGACAGTAGACAGTTTTCTGTTACCATCAGGACCGCTGGCTTGAATGTCCTCGATCCAGATTTTTTGGCCGGATTTAGCAGAACGAATAAACTTTTTAACGGATTCAGGAAATTGATTTCCTGTAATTTTCTGAGTAAAGATATCACCACTCTGCGTAGAAACGAAAGTGAATGCTGTTACAATAAAGTTCAGTTCAAAGTCAAAATCAGGCGGCATACGCGGGATAATCGGGCTGCTTAATAAAAGATCTTTTCCAATAGCACCACCACTTGAGGCTCCAACATAGGCAACAGGATCCGGAACGCGTTTCACCCTGAATTCAACAGAACCCATGGATTTGCTTTTAGCTCCTTCACTTGTACTGACAGAGATTTGAGCTTTCTTTCCCTGGGCATCTTTCCCTACTGTAACGATCCAGTTCTTTCCATCGGCCGAGCGTTTCAGGTTCCCAACAGAAATGGTTGGTTTTACCTTTTCTGACGGGATCCCCGGTACAGAAATTGAAACAGGATTATCCACACCAATATAAAATACATTCATTTTGGTAGCAGAAATGGTTAGACTTGGCTTTGCAACTACATACTCATCTTTAAAATAGTACTGATTGGTTGCACCGCTTGGTGTTTTTACTTTGATAACCCCGGCATATTTCTTTATCCCTTCGCTGGTTGCCGGAAGCTTTAGATTCACCATACCACCAACACCTTCAATAGGGCGGGCTGCTTTAATATTGGCTTCAGTAATTGTATCAGCACCTTCAAGAATAAATACTTCAGGAGAAGTTTTAGTGTCGTAAGCAGCAACAAATACTTCGGCATTGTATTCTTCACCCTGGAAAACATAGCGGGATTGAGGTACAACACGACCTGTTACAGCATCAAATTTATAATCCTCTTCACTGATAGAAGCGAGGAGGTGATTTACCACGTCAAACTCAAGGGATTGAATTTCATTGATAATTTTGTTCAGAATCGTAATATCGGCAGCAAGAATGGTGTGATAGAAATTATGCTGTTCCCAGTTTTGTTTTTTGCTATCTGCATCATAGAATGGGCCGTCGGTGTCCAAACCAACCTGAAAACTTTCACGTGCCTTAGGATCAACAAAATCCATCATCGCCTTCTTATAAGCAATAAGCCGGTCTTTCAGTTCTTTTGATTTGCCTTTTGAACCATCCTGAGAATCACCCATAAAATAACGGGTGGTTTCATCATACTTATCCTTTGTGTTAACAGTATGCAATTGAAGAGTTTTAATTGCAACAGAGTCTTTCCCTCCGGCGGTTGGTCTGTAATCGACAAGATAATGTTCTTTGACAGCAGTAGCAGAATCTACTTTCTCGGAGACCATAATTACCTGAAGTTTAATACTTTCAATGTAATTAATCATCTCTTCGGCTAACCTGGATGCATTGCTTGCTTTGTTATAGAAAGGACCTACTTTCTCGGGGTTAATTGCATTTTGCATTTTAAACTTTGCCAGTGTCCAGTCAATTTTCCCGGCAAAACTTTTATTGGTGGTTTCCATGCTCTTGTTCACCACCAAAAATGCATTGAGGATTTCAACAGACACATTCAAAGCGAGGAGTGCCGTCAAGACCAGGTACATCATACCGATCATTTTTTGTCGCGGCGTTTCCTTATATCCAGCCATAGTATTTCGGGTTTAAAAATTCGTAAAATGAGTGATCTGAGCCAAAATTATTTTGCTACGTTAACATTCATAGCGGTCAGCATGTTACCATAAACTTTGTTTAATGCGGCAACATTCTGGGCGAGAAGATCAACACCATCTTTATACCTGGCAGTCTTGTCAATTGATTCGTTAATATTTTTAATGAAGCTGTCAAACTTAGCCTGCAGTTGATTTGCGGTTTCAACCTGTTGGGTAGAAGATTTCAGCTGAAGTTCATAAATTGCATTCAGGGCATTGAGGTTGGTCGAAATACGGTTTAATTCCTTACCATATGCACCACTTTCAAGTGCGGTAAAATCAATAGATGCAGCTGATTTAGCAAGAATTTCAGCTGATTTTGTGTATTGATCCGTCAAAACTTTTGCAGAATCTGATGCTGCTACAAAGTTACTCATCAAACCTTTTGTAACATTAAGATCACTCTTCATCGCCTCTGATGCATTATTATAAGTGCCGGCAAGATTGTTTACAGAAGCACTTACATTCTTCAGGCTGGCAGAATATTCTGTTGAAGCCTGAACATCCATAGCCATGGCATCAGAAGTTTTCTTGTAAGCATTGCTCAGTTCGCCAACACTCTGAGAAGCAGTTTTTAAATTCTTGGTATAATCACTGGTTGCATCAGCTGCAGAGGAAATATCAGCAAGCTTGGTTGCATTTTCGCTCATGCTGTGCAAGCCTTTGCTCAGGCTTTGGATTAATTCCGGACCAATTTTGGCATCAGAAAGCATTTTATCCAATTCCTTGGTGAGGTCTTTGTTTTTCAGAGAGGGCTTTTGATTGATGTCACCTTCATTATACATACCGGCAAGTTCCGGATAAACAAGGCTCCAATCAGGCTCTACGTGAGGTGGTTCGAATGCTGAAAAGAAAAAGATCAAAGCTTCAGTACCAAGTCCGATGATCAACATGGTATTAGCTCCGGGGTAGTGGTTGATTTTAAAAAGTGCACCCAAAATAACGACGGCAGCACCCCAACCATACAACTTGGACATGAAATTTTTGTACCCTTTACTTCTTACAAAATTGAGACCCATAACGCTTACGATGATTTAAAGATGTTAATACTAGGTTTGAAAATGAAAATAAATTTTAATTGTAGATGTTGGAAGAGGTAGCAGGATTGTCGTCTTTTTGTCTTCCAAGATAGGTTTGAACACAACGGAATCCGACATAGCATTTCGAAGTATCCTGATATTCATAGCTTCTGGAGGAAACCTGCAGGTAATATCCTACATCTTTCCAGCTTCCGCCACGAATAACTTTCCGTTTGAGGGCTGCAGGATCTGTTACTTTTGCATCATACTCATAACTCATGTTAAGATCCCATGTATAATTATAGGCTGATTCATCAAAGGCATCAGCTGTCCATTCAGACACATTGCCTGACATGTCGTACAGACCAAAATCATTGGGGGCATAATGAGCAACAATAACAGTTTGGATTCCGCCATCATCAATATAGTTCCCGCGTAAGGGTTTATAGTTACCCAGGAAACAACCTTCGGTGTTGCGGATATACGGACCTCCCCAGGGATACGGACTAAGTTGCAGACCCCCACGGGCTGCCCATTCCCATTCCGACTCGGTAGGTAAACGGAAATCATTTACGATAACTTCTCCCCCCTGCATATTATAACTGTGGAGTAGTTGTGAACGCCAGACACAAAATGCCTTGGCTTGCTTCCATGAAACACCTACAACAGGATAATGGTCATAGGCAGGATGCCAGAAATATTTTTCAGTCATTGGTTCATTGAAAGAATAGGCATAATCATGAACCCAGGCGAGTGTATCAGGATACACATTTATAACTTCCTTACGAATATATACTGAACGATCTTTTAAACCTTGTGGACGATTCGACAATCCTCCTGCTTCAACATTACCGGGTGCACTGAAATCTTTTCTGGAAGCAGCTTTTAAATCAATCCAGTAATATTCAAAATTGAGTTTACGGGTATCAATCTGTTTAACCCTGTAAAAGCGCTCATGTTCCGGAAGATACATTTCCTGCAAAACTTCTCTGGTTTCCTGGTCGGTGTAATCGATTTCGGAGTCCCAGTTTAAAAATGGAGGATCCCATGGCTCACCAAATTCATTCTCTGAAATCAGGTAGTCTTCCGGTGCACTTTCTCCCAATAAGCGGAGCGCAATAGAATCCCTGACCCAGAATACGAACTGACGATACTCGTTGTTTGTGATCTCGGTCTCATCCATATAAAAGGCCTGCAGGGTCACCGTTTTGGGCTGGTGAACCAAAGCATATGGAACATCCTGATCTCCGGAACCCATTATGTAACTGCCGGCCGGTACGAAAACCATACCGAACGGATCAGCCTGAAAAAAGGGCTCTCTGTCCTGTACTCCGATCAATTCACCATTGCCGGAATTTTTACAACTCCAGAACGCTGTTCCGATGAGTAAGAAAAAAACAAGTTTTTTCATATTTAGCTTAGTTGATTTCATGTGATGAAAAAGATGTTAAAACTACAAGAAACGGGTATTCCGATAACTCTTTCTGGGTTTTTCAATAATAATTTTGAAACAATAACCCGCCATAATCTCGTGACTACCCACGCTGCCGGCTTTCGACAACTTGGAAGTAGTAATATCGTATGAATAACCTATCTTGAAATTTTTATAATGCATCCCCAGTAAAATGGCTACTGCATCCTGAACCCTGTAACTAACGCCTCCCCAGAACTTATTATTGTATCTGACAAGTGCATTAAGATCGTATTGTGCTGAAGCTCCGTCTGTTTTGATCAACAAAGAAGGATCAATTTCGAATTCAGGATAGTTTGGAAGAATATATTCATACCCTGCGGCAAGATAATAATGACGCTGTAGCTGAACTTCTGCGCTGCCAATAGGCTTTTTTGTCTGAGACAACTGAATGGTTGACAAGCCCACAAACATTTTATCCGGAACCTTATAGAATACGCCAAACCCAAAGTCTGTCATGAAGTTAGTCTGACTATTCTTGCTTGTTAAAAGTAAATCGCCATCATCAATGGGTTTAAATTTGGCAAAATCAATCGATTTATTTAAAAATCCAACCTGACCTCCAATCGAAAGCTTGCCATCCCCGACATTCATCCGGTAGGCATAAGAGAGACGAACACCAATATTTTTTTCATATCCGAGCTGATCCTGATAAATTGACGCACCTAAACCGCCATGCAGCAGATTTACCGGGGCATCCATCGAAAACAGCAAAGTTCTTGGGGCCACATTATCCCCATTGTCATCTTTGATCCCATACCATTGCTGACGTGCAAGCATGGTTGCACAAATGGCATCATTACTTCCTGCAAATGCAGGATTGATGAACATGTTATTGAACATGTTATGGGAAAACTGCACCTCCTGCTGCGATTGGGCAACTTGTCCAATCATCACCAACAGAACTATGCTAATTACTATTCTTTTCATAGGGGAAATCGCTTCAAAAAGGGGCATAAAATAACAACTTTTTTTTGGTATACACAAATTTATATAAAAATAAACCCCGAAAAACCCGTCTGTAGACTTGATTTTCAGATACGATTACAGGATTTATACTTCTTTTCAAGACAAAGGTTTCATCTCCATAGTTTCCTGTACTTTTGAAAAAAAGAATTTTTATGTCTGGATTCTTCAAAAACGAAAAGGTTTTTAGCCGGAAATGGTTCATATCCTGGACACTAATCACCCTGGGATCCCTGATTCTGGCAGCGGGATTTGTGTTTTTCATTACACCCTACAAAATTGTCCCTGGCGGAGTGTATGGGGTTGCCATTGTTGTTCATTATCTGACCAAAGGAATGTTCGCTTTTGCTCCGGATGGTTTACCAGTCGGACTAACCGGGCTGATACTGAATATTCCCCTGACAATAATCGGGATTAAAATACTGGGTCCCCGCTTTGGCGCAAAAACCATCGTCGGCTTTGTTCTGACTTCAGTTTTTATGGATTTGATAACCGGATTCTGGGGAGACAAACCGCTGGTTGAAAATGACCCGCTTCTTTCAACAATTTTTGGGGGTGTTCTGGTCGGATTTGGATTAGGGCTTATTTTCCGTTCGAAAGCAACTTCCGGCGGTTCGGATATCATTGCGATGATTTTCGCAAAATACACACGGCTTCCGCTGGGAATGCTCATGATTTATGTGGATAGTGTAATCGTTCTGGTAGGATTACTGGCTTTCGGAAGCTGGGCAATTCCATTGTATTCCTGGATCGTTATTTTTATTACAGGAAAAGTGATTGATATTGTTTTACAAGGTATTGCATACGACAAAACACTCTTTATAATTTCCGACAAATACGAAGAAATCCGGAACAGGATTATCAATGACCTTGGCAGAGGAGGAACCTATATTCCGGGTAAGGGGATGTTCAATGATTCTCCAAAAACCATTATTTTCACAGTGGTAAACAGAAGGGAAATGGCCATTCTTGAGGAATATATCCATGAAATCGATCCAAAAGCCTTTGTAACAGTGCTCGAAGCAAATGAAATTCTTGGCGAAGGATTTAAATCACTGGGTCAGAAAATCGAAAACAGCTGATCAATTCCTGAATAACTTCAGAATATCATTAAGATTGGCGAATATCAGGAGTGCAAACAACAAAATCATTCCACCTATCTGGGCATATTCCATAAATTTCTCATTTGGCTTTCTGCGGGTAATAATTTCGTAGAAAAGGAACAAAACATGTCCGCCATCCAGAGCCGGAATTGGAAGAATATTCAGGATCGCCAGCATGATCGAAAGGAAAGCCGTCAGACTCCAGAAGGCTGCCCAATCCCAGGTTGCAGGGAAGATACTGCCGATGGTAATGAATCCGCCAACGCTCTCATATGCTTTAACTTCCGGAGAAAACAGCAGTTTAAGCTGTTTAAGATAATTTCCGATTCCCCGGTAGGCTTTAACAGTTCCTGCCGGAATCGCTTCGAAAAAGTTGTACGACTTGGTGTTGAGTGTGAAATAGTGATCCGGGGTATAATTATACACGCCGATAAAGCCTTCCTTTGACACAGCCACATCCATCCCCAGGGTATCTGTTTTCCGGAGAACCTGCACTTTAATGGTTTCTCCTTTGTGCTTCTGGATTTCGGCACGGAACTGATCAAAATACGGCGTACTCATTCCATTGAGACCGATAATTTTGTCATCAACCTGAATCCCTCCTTTTTTGGCAGCTGATCCATCCGCCAGTTTGGCAATTGTAAAGGGCATCCTCACCGAAATAAAATCCGGAGATTTGTGCTTGATTAACTGAGCCAGGAAGCCTGCCGGTACCGGAAGATCCATTTTCTGACTATCCCTTTCGATGGTAATGAATTTGGTATTGTCAAGTATCAGTCGGCCCGGGATTTTAGCAAAATCCTCAACAGCTTCATTGTTGAGAGCCAATATCTTATCACCGTTTTGGAGGCCGAGTTTTGCGCCCATAGTATCTACAACGATACCATATTTATTTACTTCCTGAGTGGGTAAAAATTCTTCTCCCCAGACTGACAGCATGGTGATGTAAATCAGGATGGCGAGGATGATATTTACCGTGACTCCGCCAAGCATAATAATGAGGCGTTGCCAGGCTGGTTTGGATCGAAATTCCCAGGGTTGGGCCGGTTGCTTCATGGCCTCTTTATCCATTGATTCATCAATCATTCCGGAAATTTTCACATATCCACCAAGCGGCAACCAGCCAATTCCATATTCGGTATCCCCTTTTTTAAATTTAAAGAGAGAAAACCAGGGATCGAAGAAAAGATAAAACTTCTCCACGCGGGTTTTAAAAATGCGGGCAGTAATAAAATGACCAAATTCGTGCACCAAAACCAAAATCGAAAGGCTGAGGAGAAGTTGGGTTGTTTTAATCAGAATTTCCATAATATCAAATTAGTTCTTCCATGTATCGCCGTGTTTGAGCATCAGTCTCAATCAGATCCTGAAGCCCGGGAGCAATGATCAAAGGAATTTTAAGCATACATTGTTCAATCAGTCCCGACATTTCCATAAAACCTATGCGGTTATTTAAAAATGCCTTTACTGCAATTTCATTGGCAGCATTCAGAATACAAGGCATATTACCTCCTTGTTCCAGAGCAATATAAGCGAGTGCAAGATTACGAAATTTTTCGGTATCTGCCTTTTCGAACGACAATTCGGGGTAATCAAGAAAGCTGAATCGGGGAAAATCAGTCGCAAAACGATGTGGGTAAGTAAAAGCATACAGGATGGGTGTACGCATATCAGGTAAACCAAGCTGGGCTTTAAGAGCCCCGTCATGAAACTGAACCAGGCTGTGTACAATGGATTGAGGATGAATCACGACCTCTATATTGGAAGGATCCACACCGAAGAGCCAGCGGGCTTCAATAACTTCCAATCCTTTATTCATCAGACTGGCAGAATCGATGGTGATTTTGGATCCCATTTTCCATTTTGGGTGATTCAGAGCCTGTTCGATGGTTACATGATCCAGTTCTTTTCTGTTTAACTGATGGAACGGACCACCTGAAGCGGTGAGTATCAATTTTTCAATTCCTGTGTAATATTCCCCGGAAAGGCATTGAAAAATAGCAGAATGCTCCGAATCTACGGGCAAAATATGGACTTTTTTGTCGAAGGCCTCTTTCATAAGTAACTCTCCGGCAACGACCAGACTTTCTTTATTGGCCAGTGCAAGTGTTTTCCCGGCGCGAATGGCTTCCAGAGCAGGAATCAAACCTGCAAACCCGACAAGTGCATCTAAAACAATATCAATATTGTCACTCTGAACGATTTGTGAAACAGAATCTGCTCCAGCAAAAACCTTGACGGGCAATGAACTAAGTGCATCTCTGACATGCTCATACTGAGCTTCATCTGCAATCACAACAAAGTTTGGTTCGAATTCAAGAGCCTGTTGAATCAGCAAACCGGCATTGGAGTTGGCTGTAAGGACTTCTACTTCAAAAAAATCAGGATACTGCCTGATAACAGAAAGAGCCTGGGTACCGATTGAACCGGTTGACCCGAGTATTGCGATTCGTTTTTTCATGCTTTCAGAAGGCGATAAAATTCTTTGGGTTCACAGGCGTTCCATTGTGCCAAAGTTCAAAATGAAGGTGTGGTCCGGTTGACAATTCTCCACTATTCCCGATTATGGCAACAGGTTCACCGGCTCTGACATAAGTGCCTTGCTTTTTTAACAGACTGGAATTGTGTCTGTAGATAGATATCAGATTCTGTGCATGTTGAATTCCTATTGAATATCCCGTTGCCAGCGTCCAGTCAGAAAATATTACTGTCCCGTCCAAAACGGCCTTTACAGGTTCATTTTTTTTAGCCACAATATCTACACCATAATGGTTTCCTTCCGGGTTATAGGCATTTGTTATGGTTCCTTTAACCGGAACAAAAAATAAAAATGCACCCAGGCCCGGTTGATTGGTTATTGCCGGACCGGATTTCCCTCTTTCAAGTGAATATCTTTCTTCCTGCTCCACTTCAGCCCTTAATAAGGAATCCTCCCGTGAACTTTTAAAATTCACCGATTTCACGTTCGACAAAGATTCCGGTTTCTCCGGGATTACATCATCCAATTCCCTGCCGGCTATGATATTTTTGATGTTGTGAATGTATAAATCCTTATCCTGCATTGCACTTTCAAGCGAATCAAGTCGTTCCTGAAACTTATACCAGTCCCTTTGTCCCGATATCCCTCCAAAACCCGGAATGTATTCCTTCAAAGGGGTGAACGCAATAATATAGGAAGTAATAAAAACCAAAAAAATGGAGACTGAACCAATTAATATAAAGACATTAAGCCTGGAGAGCCTGAATGACACCTTCTCTTCGAGCGTCTGATCATTCAAAATGACAAGACGATACTTATTTTTAAGTTTCGTCAGCCACTGTTTAAAGAATTTCTGTTGTTTTGCTTGAGGCATTTTGAGGGTTCGTCCTTCCGTGTCAAAAAATAAAATAATTTTGCAAAAATATAGTTTAAATGCTTGTCTGGTAATTTTTAATCAGACAAGTTTAGTTATTTCAGCTTTAATATCTATAACACCTTGACCAAGAAAATAGTATACAAGGCATTTTTTGTCCTGACATTCATAGCTCTAACCTCTGTATTCATTGGTTGTTCAACCAAGAAGAATACCTTTACACGAAGAGTTTACCATAATCTGACCTCTCATTATAATGGTTATTTCAATGGCAAGGAAGCGTTGAAAGAAGGCGAATTTGAACTGGCAAAAGTTTCAGTTGACAATTACAACCGGATTTTGGCTCCTGTTAATTACGGAACCAAGGAAAATATGCCGTCTATCAGCACATTTATGGACAGAGCCATCGCCAAATCCAGCATGGTAATCCAAAAGCACTCCATTTATATTAAAAATACTGAACATATCCGTTGGATTGATGATGCTTACTTATTGATGGGGAAAGCGAATTTTTACAAGCAGGAATATAAAACCGCCATCCGGACTTTTGATTTTATTGTAAAGCGATATAAAAACAATGACATCAAGTATGATGCAATGCTATGGATGGCAAAGTGTTATATTCAGACAAAGGAGTTTGACCAGGCAGAATCTATCCTTGATAACCTCCAGTCAGCAGTAGATAAGAACAAAGCCGGCACAAGAATTGGGAGAGATATTTCTTTCACATACGCAGAGTATTACATTGCACGCGAAAATTATTCTCCGGCAGAAGAGTATATTATTAAAACCCTGGAGTACCGTAATACCAAGACAAAAAAGGCGCGCTTGCACTTTATTCTTGGTCAGATTTCACAACGCAAGGGAGATATTAAGCGAGCCTACCATGAGTACCAGAAAGTAATCGGCCTGAATCCCAATTACGAACTTACATTTAATTCCCGGATCAATCAGGCAAAATGTTATGATGCATCATCCGGAAAAGGGAAAGACATTGTAAAAAGTCTACAGAAGTTACTGAAGGATGAAAAAAACAAGGATTATCAGGATCAGATTTATTTTGCATTGGCAGAAATTGCAGATAAAGACGGGGATTCTGTTGCTTCAGTCGGATATCTCCGGGATGCAGTTCGCACAAGTACAAAGAATAAATACCAAAAAGGAGTAGCTTCTCTGCGGCTCGGGAACATTTTCTATTCAGTACCTGATTATCCCTTGTCACAAGCTTATTATGATACGGCTGTCCAATCTCTCCCTTCTGATTATGCAGATTTGCAAAGTGTTAAAAGAAGGGCAGGCGTTTTGAATGACCTGGTAAAAAATCTGCAGGTCATTGAACGCGAAGACAGTCTGCAACGGATTGCGAAAATGTCGGAAAAGGATCGGCTTGCCGAAATCAACAATATCATTAAGAAATTGCAGGAAGATGAAATCCGCAAACAAAAGGAAGAATCGGAACGGAGTCAGGGCATGTCGCTTATGTACCGGAATAAACTGAATAATCCCGGTGGTAACCAAAATCCCGGTGGTGCGGGAGCAAACTGGTATTTTTACAATCCGGCAACGATTAGTTTTGGATTTACTGAGTTTGAGAAAAAATGGGGGAAAAGAAAGCTGGAAGATAACTGGCGTTTGTCCAACAAGGAACCCGTACTCGAATTTGATGAAGAAATAGCCGAATTAGAAGGGGATTCACTTGCTTCCGACAGTATCGCCAAAAGATCAACTGATCCCAAAGATCCTAAAACCTACCTCCAGGATTTGCCAATGACCGAAGAATTAATGGCAAAATCTGATATAAAAATTAAGGAAGCTTTTTATAACTGCGGGAACATCTATTACTTCGGGCTGGCAGACGTTGATAATTCAACTGCCTCTTACGAATCGGTTATCAAGCGCTTTTCGACCGATACGGTATATTACCTGAAAAGCTGCTACAGCCTGTATGAGATGCATAAAGATGAAGGGAATACAGCCAAATCAGATTATTATAAAAACATTATTCTGAGCAAATTCCCCGATTCAGATTATGCCAAAGTAATCGTCGATCCCTCTTACAAAAAAGAGCTTATGGCCCGTAAGAATAAAGCCGGAACCCTTTACAATGAAGTATATACTGCTTATAAAAACGGACAATATGCCACTGTACTCCAAAAAAGTAAAGATGTCGGCAAGATTACAACAGACAAAAGCCTTTTAGCCCGTTTTGATTATCTGAAGGCAGTTGCAATCGGAAAAACTACTACCAAAGACAGTCTGCAGGCGAGTCTTACAAAATGGATTCAGGTATATCCCAAAAGTGAACTTAAACCGCTGGTTGAACAGATCCTCAATCGTTTAAACAACAACGATACCACTCTGGCCGTTGAATCTGGTGCTTCTGATCCGGGGAAAGCGCCTGCTACAGGCAAATCCTTTAGCGTAAAACCTGAATCGATTCATCTGTTCATTATTGTTGCAGATATCCGGAAAATCAATGTGAATGCACTTAAAATCAAGATCTCTGATTTCAACAAAAAGAATAACAGCATTGATAATCTGAGTACCAGCAGTTTGTTCCTGGATGATACCCGACAAATGATTACAGTAAGTAATTTTGAGAATCAGGAAAAAGCCATGACCTATTTTACAGCCATCACCAAAAGCCAATATGTGATAACGACGCTGGATGAAACTGGCTGGACTCCTTTTGTGATCTCCGTTGATAATTATCCAATTCTTTACAAAAACAAGGATATTGAGGCTTACTCAACATTTTTTGAAGAGAATTACCATTGATAATTTTGTTTGAATAGAATTTTGCCTATTTTTGCTATTCGGGGAAAACCCTGATTTTTTATGTATTTAACAAAATCAACATAAAATGGCTAAGTATCAAGAAGTTGAAACTCCATCCATTAACCTGCTTGGAACCGGCACAACCGTTAAAGGAAACATTACAGCTACCGGCGATTTCCGGATAGACGGTACGCTAATTGGCTCTATCAGCAGCAAAGGCAAAGTTGTTGTTGGAGCAACCGGAAGTGTAGAAGGTGAAATTATCTGTCAAAATGCAGATTTCTCAGGGAATATTAAGGCAACTGTTTCCGTAACAGAATTATTGACACTGAAATCTTCTTCAAAACTGATCGGGGATATAAAAACCAATAAACTGGCTATTGAACCAGGGGCGGTTTTCTCCGGTTCATGTAAGATGGAAGGGGTTTCCGGACACGATTACAAAACCCCTGTAATGAATGAACCAATCCAGCCCAAGGAAAAAGCCATTGTTTAGTTACGCCAGATACAGCAGTATGGCGTTTCAAATGCTTGCTGTTATTATTCTGGGCGTTTTCGGAGGTTTTAAACTTGATTCATGGCTTGACCTAAGTCTGCCGGTATTTACAGTAGTACTTTCTGTCTTGTCGGTAGGAATATCAATTTACCTGGTTACACGCGATCTCTTAAAATAATTATTGATCCCATGACTCCTTTTCCAAAGCTGATCAAACCTTTAATTTTTATTACCGTCCCGCTTCTGGTACTTGCAATTGCGCTGCGGTATATATTACCTGTAAAATTTTACTCGCCTGCTCTTCCATTTCTTGTCATATTTGTTTTTTCAAGCCAGTTAATTCTATTGAAAATTTTATTTGGTTCTGTTGATTCAAAATTCAACCGTTTTGTAAACCGGTTTATGGCTGCCAGTTTTATAAAACTTCTTATCTACCTGGTCGTCATTCTGGTTTATTCTTCACTTTACCGGAGCGATGCTCTGCCTTTTGCAGTTTCATTCGTAATATTGTATATGGTATACACCGTATTCGAAATCAGCATCTTGCTGAAAGCCTTTAAAACGCCTTCCTGAATCGCCCTAGTACGGAAGCAACAATCCTGAACTGTTTAATATCGTATTTTTGAGGAAGGGATTTCCTTTGTACAGGATGTTTCCCTGATAATCAATGCGTGCCTCTATTGTATCTCTGACATTTACAAATGAATTCCCTACTGATTTGCTTGTAATAAAGCTTATATCAGTCGTCAGATTCAAAGCATCCATCGGGGCAATACCATTGTTGAAAATATAGCTTACACCGGTCTTCCCTCTCAGATGAACATCAACTACCCCTTCATGAATATTAAGACGAGTGCTGGTATTATTTAATATCATGTTTATCGTCCCGGAACCATCTGTCACATCCATGCGAATTTCGTGCATTCTGAGTGTATCCAGACAAACAATGTTTCCAAAACCATTGTAAATCATTTCAGTAAGCTCCGGTAAACCAACATAAACAGAAACCGGATTACGGGTATTCCGAATCCAGTTGCACTGATTTGAGTTACTTATAACAAGCTGATTATTAAACAATTGAGTACCAATACCAGACATTAAATCGCTTGCAGTTACTACTCTGACGGAACAGGCTGTATCCTGAAAAATATAGACATCCACATTGTCTCTGATGTCAAGGCCTGAGAACTTTCCTGTTACCCGTATTTCTTCTGTTTCAGAACCTCCTGATTTTAAACAATCACAAACATCCCCCTTACTGCAACTCGTCAGGAACAGTCCGGCTATAATACATTGTAATAGAAAATGAATCCGCTTCATTGTTAAAAGTTAAGTATTCTGTATTGAATTCCCCAGCCAATAAAATCGGCTTTGGCGTAATGCGTTTTAAGATAAACCAAAGCAGATAACCTATTATTAATCAAAACATCAAGTCCAATTCTATCATACAGATCCCCATCACTTTTTTCTTTTCCGGCGAGGTATGTTCCGAGTGTAAACGACAGGGATGTTCGTCCAAAACGACTTGCAATTCCGGCAGAAACACCTGTTTTCAATAAACCGAATGCATCATCAGCCTGTATGCCCTTCCTTTCAAGCAATGACTTATCAGACTGATCATTTGTAAGATCCAGGTTAAAACTCAGCATTCCATTCTGCTGAATGGGCATCCCATATGAAACTGTTGCCGCCACAACATGATACAATGGGCCGTTTAACGGTAATATTTGCTTCACGCCATGGCTTAAACTCAGATTTAAACCGGAATGGCGTGGTTGAAGAGAATCTGAAATCAGTTGATGTTTTGATATTATTTTCCCTGTCCTGAAGCTAATACCAGCATTCACATTGGGCATATTAATTCCATAGTTGGGTGCCTTGATGGAACCATTTGAGAAGTGTGTCCATCCCAGACCCGCAAATATACCGAACCGTTCACCAATTTTGAATCTGAACTCAGTTCCCAGGTAAATGCATGCATTCAAATGACTGCCAATGGCCAGGTTTTTGTAATTGTCAACCGGATCGAATTTTTTATTAAAATAGCCTAATCCTGTTCCGATTCTAAAATGCATCCCTGCTCTCTGTGATGTTAATACAGGAATTCGTATCCATGGAACAATGGCAGTCACACTTCCCAATATTTCCGAATTACCAAGTCCGGAATAAAATATGCTCAACCCCTGATCCGGGAAATGATGCAGATGATGCCATTTCCTGCGACCATTTGTTTGCTGCACAACACTCATTTCAAAAGCCGGAAAATGTGTTTGGGTGTACAATCCCATATCGAGATGATGCCGGACCAGAAAACCGTACGACGGGCGAAACTCTACTCCGGAAACCTGGGCGGAGGCATTTATTGATGCGGCCATTACAGCATACAGAAAAAGGATTATTCTGATATACCTTTTAGGAATTGGGTCGGAGCAAATCATTCAATGCAGGTTCAAGTGAGGGGAAACGAAATAAAAATCCCATTGATTTAAGCTTTCCGGGAAGAACTAACTGTCCAGATGTCAGTGTAATAGCTGCTTCTCCATACAGCAGTTTCAGAATAAAAGAAGGAACCGGAAACAAGGCCGGGCGTTTCATAACCCGGGCCAGAATCTTTGTGAATTCTGCATTCGAAAGTGGCTCCGGAGCAGTCAGGTTCACAACACCATTTGCGTTATCGTTGTTTATTACAAAATCGAAGGCATTAACAAGGTCGGCAATATGTATCCATGAAAAGCCCTGCTTCCCGGAAGCAATTTTACCGCCCATACCCAGCTTAAAGGCAGGCAGCATTTTAGGCAGAGCCCCTCCTTTTGCGTCTAATACGATTCCAATTCTGAAAATGACCAAACGACAATGTTTCTGAGCAGTTTTCGCTTCCAATTCCCACATTTGACACAGACTTCCCAGAAACCCCTGATCCAATGCGGAAGTTTCTTCGGTATATGGTCCTCCTTCAGGATAAATTCCTACAGCTGAGGCAGAAATAAAAACTGTTGGCTTTTTTTTCATCATTGCCAAAGCCATGGCGAGTTTGCGTGTTGTCTCAATACGGCTCTCGAACAACAGCTTTTTATAGGATTTCGTCCATCGTTGAATTATGGGTGCTCCGGCCAGATTAATAATCACATCCGCTCCTTCAGCCAGAATAGCAATTGCCTCCGGGTTTTTCTGAAGGTCCTTGCGTGATAATGGAACCAACTCATAACCTTTTTCTTTAAAAAAGGATTGCAGAGCAGAACCAATGAGTCCGCCGGCACCGGATATAACAATTTTCATACGGAAAGGATTAATTGATTTTAAGGTAAAAATACACTATTTCAGTAAAAACAGCTAATTTTGCACATTGTTCCCGGAAGGACAACACTAACTTAACTAACTGAGCAATGGAAGAAAAAAACAAGCTCTTTACAGAATTCCCGCCTGTTACGACTGCTGAATGGGAAGCCCAAATCCAGGTCGATCTCAAAGGTGCGGATTATGAAAAAAAACTTATCTGGAACACAGTTGAAGGAATCCCTGTAAAGCCCTATTACAGGGAAGAGAACACCAAACAGCAGGATACCCTTCCCGGGATTCATGGAAACTGGGAAATTCGTCAGGATATTTTTTCAGAAGATATTGCTGAGATAAATGCTATTGCACGTGATATTACTCAGAAAGGAACGGAAGGACTTGGACTTGACTGCCGGGCAGTAAAAACAGCATCTGATCTGGAAGCCCTGCTCGATGGTATTGACTTAAACCGGATAGCCATTCATTTTAAAAACTGCTCTGATTACCAGGGACTTCTGAGTAATTTTCTCCATTACATTCAGACAAAAGGCTTTACCCCTGCTTCTATTCGCGGTTCACTGGGCTACTGTCCGCTGGACACACTTTTAACCGGTGGGAAACTCGAAATTTCTGAGGATCAGTTGGTTCGCGAGGCCGGGGCTCTATTGCAAATGGCCAAAAGTCTCCCCGATTTTAAGATTATCACAATCGGAGGCAATCTTTTCCACGAAGCCGGGTCAACCGCCACCCAGGAATTGGGCTATACCCTTGCCATGGCACATGAATACCTTTACCTTTTACATAAAACTGCTGATGTTGCTGATGTTGCCAATGCTATTCAGCCCGGCTTATCGGCAGGGTCAAACTATTTTATGGAGATTGCCAAGTTCAGGGCTATTCGTTTGTTGTGGTCACAGCTTACTGGTGAATATGGTCTGAAAGAATGCAAATTGAATTTGCTTGCACGCTCATCGCGCTGGAATAAAACCTTGTTTGATCCTTACGTTAATATGCTCCGCACAACTACGGAAGCTATGTCGGCTGCCATTGGAGGAGCCAATGTTATTCAGGTTGATCCGTTTGATGCTGTATACCGCAAACCGGATGCGTTCTCCATGCGGATGGCCAGAAACCAGCAGATTATTTTGAAAGAAGAGTCCTGGCTGAACAAGGTTATTGATCCTTCTGCCGGATCCTATTATATAGAAAATCTCACCCTGTTAATCGCAGAGAAGTCCTGGGAAACTTTCCGGGAAATTGAAAAGGAAGGCGGGTTCTGCAAGGCTAATGCCAATGGTTCGGTTCGTGACAAAATTGAACTGATTGCCAAACAGCGCCTGAAAGATATTGCAACACGGAAAACCATCGTTTTAGGGACTAACCAATATCCAAATACGCTTGAAAAATCAGAAATCAGCCATGAACCGGTATCCGGAGTTACGCAAGAAGTATCTTCTGAAGGTTTGCGTTTTCTGAGACTCTCTGAGGAATTTGAAATCATGCGCCGGGATACTGAAAAATTTGAACAGAAAAACGGAGAACCGGTTAAAATTTTCCTGCTGACTATCGGAAATCCCGCCATGCGAAAAGCCAGAGCCATGTTTGCCACGAATTTCTTTGGCTGTGCCGGTTTCAGCGTGATCGACAACAATGGTTTCCCGACAATAGAAGAGGGTTTTAAAGCGTGGAAAACAAGTGCTGCTGAAATTCTGGTTCTGTGTTCTTCCGATGAAGAATATGCAGGATTTGTTCCAGAATTATGCGGGCTGGTTAAGGCAGAATTGCCCGGACCACTCATTATAGTCGCCGGATTTCCGAAGGACCAAATCGAAGAATTTAAGGCTCTGGGTGTTGATGATTTCATCCATATCCGAAGCAATGTACTTGAAACCCTGACTCAATATCAGGTAAAACTCGGGATTAAATAAGTTTTCTTTAAAGCCCCTGCTAACCAAACTAAAAACCTATGCGACCACAATTCAACGATATAGATTTTACCCGGATACAATCCGGACAGATCAACAAAAGCAGTGAACAGGATTGGATGCCGGCTGAACAGATCCCTGTTAAGCCTGTATATTCAGCAGAAGATCTTAAGGGAATGGAGCATTTGAATTATGCTGCCGGACTCAAACCCTTTCTGCGCGGGCCCTACTCGACCATGTATGTAATGAAACCCTGGACTATCAGGCAATATGCGGGATTTTCAACAGCAGAAGAATCCAATGCCTTTTACCGGAGAAATCTGGCTGCAGGACAGATGGGCCTTTCTGTTGCATTCGACCTGGCAACCCATCGCGGATATGATTCGGATCACGAGCGTGTTGTTGGGGATGTCGGGAAAGCCGGTGTTGCCATCGATTCGATCCTGGACATGAAAATCCTTTTCGATCAGATCCCGCTGGATAAAATGTCGGTATCCATGACCATGAACGGAGCCGTTCTTCCGGTGCTTGCCTTCTACATTGTTGCTGCCGAAGAACAAGGTGTTCCCATGGAAAAGCTTGCCGGAACAATACAGAATGATATTTTGAAAGAATTCATGGTTCGGAACACTTATATTTATCCTCCGCTTCCTTCCATGAAAATCATTGCTGATATTTTTGAGTTTACTTCTCAGAATATGAAGAAGTTTAACTCAATCAGTATCAGCGGATACCACATGCAGGAAGCCGGTGCTACGGCTGATATTGAACTTGCCTATACGCTGGCTGACGGATTGGAATATCTTAAAACCGGTGTTGCTGCCGGGATTCCTATTGATGCATTTGCCCCGCGTCTTTCCTTTTTCTGGGCAGTCGGGATGAACCATTTTATGGAAATCGCCAAGATGCGGGCAGCCCGCATGCTTTGGGCAAAACTGGTCAGCCGGTTTAATCCAAAAGACCCGAAATCCCTGGCACTTCGCACGCATTGTCAGACCTCAGGCTGGAGCCTGACCGAGCAGGATCCGTTCAACAACGTGACCCGCACCTGTGTTGAAGCACTGGCAGCAGCACTCGGACATACCCAGTCACTTCACACCAATGCACTCGATGAAGCGATTGCTTTACCCACTGATTTTTCGGCACGTATTGCCCGCAACACCCAGATTTATCTTCAGGAAGAAACCAATATCTGCAAAGCAATAGATCCATGGGCCGGCTCCTATTATATTGAGTCTCTCACCAATTCTATTGCGCAGAAGGCCTGGGCATTGATCGAAGAGGTGGAAAGCCTTGGAGGCATGGCCAAAGCAATTGAAACCGGTATCCCAAAAATGAGGATTGAAGAGGCTTCTGCCCGAAAACAGGCACGTATCGACAGCAAAAAAGATACGATTCTGGGTGTAAATAAAAACCGTCTGGAAAAGGAAGCACCCATCGATACCCTCGACATTGATAATACAGCTGTGCGGGAATCTCAGATTACCCGATTGAAGAAATTACGTGAAATCCGGAATGAAGAAGAAGTCCAGGCAGCGTTAACCGCCCTGACTGATTCTGCTGCTACAGGTCAGGGAAATCTGCTTGCTCTGGCAATTGATGCCGCCCGGAAAAGAGCATCATTAGGAGAAATTTCATATGCACTCGAAAAAATTTATGGGAGGTATCAGGCTGTGATCCGTTCAATATCCGGGGTTTATTCATCTGAATCAACCGGAAGTGACCAATTCGCAAAAGCCCGCGAACTGGCAGATCTTTTTGCTAAAACAGAGGGTCGGCGTCCGCGTATTATGATTGCAAAAATGGGTCAGGACGGGCATGACCGCGGTGCCAAGGTAGTTGCCACAGGATATGCAGATATTGGCTTTGATGTTGATATCGGACCTTTATTCCAGACTCCTCAGGAATCTGCCAGACAGGCAGTAGAAAATGATGTGCACATTCTGGGGGTTTCCAGTCTTGCAGCTGGTCATAAAACACTGGTACCTCAGGTTATTCAGGAGTTGAAAGCACTTGGAAGAGAGGACATTATGGTTATAGTGGGCGGTGTAATCCCTCCACAAGACTATGAATTTCTATACCAGGCCGGTGCAGTAGCAATTTTCGGACCGGGTACAGCCATTCCTGAATGTGCTGTCCAGATGCTGGAGATTTTGTTAGATCTTTCAAAGAAGAACCAATAAGATATTGATTCTCAATAAAATGTTCAGGAGTTTTTCGTAATCAGAGAAACTCCTGTCATTTGTTCAGGCTTTTCGATTTCCATTATATCCAGGATCGTCGGAGCCAGATCAGCCAGTACACCATCCCTTATACTTTCGATATTATCCCCAATGATAATGCAGGGAACAGGATTGAGTGAGTGTTCTGTATTGGGTGTTCCATCTTTATTGATCGCAAAATCTGAATTCCCATGGTCAGCAGTGACAATGGCTGTATATCCCATCTGTCTTGCCGTATCGATTACCTTTGCGACACAATTGTCAACTGTTTGAACGGCCCGGATAATTGCCTCGTAAACCCCGGTATGACCCACCATATCGCAATTGGCAAAATTCAGGCAAATAAACTGATATTTATCCTGTTTTAATTCAGCAACTAACTTTTCCGTTATCTCCAAAGCACTCATTTCCGGCTTCAGGTCGTAAGTTGTTACTTTGGGTGAATTCACAAAAATACGATCCTCGTGATCAAAGGGAAGTTCGCGTCCGCCGGAAAAGAAAAAGGTAACATGGGGATACTTTTCTGTTTCTGCAATCCGGAGCTGATGAAGATTGTTGGCTGCAATGACTTCTCCCAGTGTATTCTCCACATTATCATTCTGATAAAGAACTTCGATGCCGGAATAGGAATCATCATAACTCGTCATAGTCAGATACCGAAGCGGGATTGTATGCATCCCTTCATCGGGCATATCCTTTTGAGTCAGTACGGTTGTTAATTCCCGCATGCGATCTGCCCGGTAATTAAAACAAACTAACACATCATCCGGCTGAATCAGTCCAATCGGGTTTCCCTGCTCATCAACCGTAACAACCGGCTTAATGAACTCATCTGTAACTCCGGCAGCATATGAATTTCGGATTGCTTCCGGAATATTTGTGGAAGGTGTTCCTTTTCCTTCAAGGTATAAATCATAGCCCACTTTCACGCGTTCCCAGCGCTTATCCCTGTCCATGGAGTAAAACCTTCCAATGAGGGAGGCTATTTTTCCGGTTGATTGACTTAATTTTTCCTGTAATTCTTCAATATAGCGAATTCCGCTCATGGGGTCAGTATCCCGGCCATCCGTAATAACATGAACAAAGACTTTCTCCAGGTTAAGCTGGTTAGCAAGATCTAAAAGACTGTAAATGTGATTATTATATGAATGAACACCTCCATCTGAAACAAGGCCGATCAGATGAAGGGCTTTATCCTGTTGTTTTGCATAGGAAAAGGCTTGGATAAGCTTTTCATTTTTATAAAACACACCTGTGGAAATATCATTATTAATTTTAACAAGGTCCTGAAAGAGAACACGACCAGCGCCGATATTGGAGTGTCCGACTTCGGAGTTTCCCATTTGATCGTCCGGAAGTCCGACATGGATACCATGGGCTAATAGTCTGGAATTGGGGAAATTTTTATACAAATTATCGATATACGGAGTATCGGCTGAAAATATTGCATCTGATTTTGACTTATCACCGATGCCCCACCCATCCAGAATGAGCAGGATAACTTTTTTCTTATTCATAATTCAATTTTTAAAAAAAATGGAAGTTGCATAGCAATGCAGGGGAAGAATCAAATTAATGCGGCCAGGGTTTAAATGGTTTAACCCTCACACGGTAAAGAATATACACACCAAAAAGGATAAATGGGATACTCAGACTCTGACCCAGATTAATACTCCAATGGCTTTCGATTTCAACCTGGGGTTCTTTCAGAAATTCAAGAATAAATCTCAACCCAAAAAGGGCAATCAGAAAAATCCCGAACAGTAATCCTTCCTGAAGTGGTTTCTTTGCGCGAAAATAAATAAGAAGCAATGCTATACAAATAGCCAGATAGCCAAGCGCTTCATAAATTTGGGTAGGATGTCTTGCAACCAGCAAAGGATCAGCCCGATGAAAGATAAAACCCCAGGGAACATCGGTTGGGTATCCAAAAATTTCGGAGTTCATGAGATTGCCCATCCGGATCAAAAAACCGGCAAGTGCAACAACAATAACGACTCTGTCGATGGTCCATAAATAGGTCATATGCGATCTCCGGGAAAAGAAATATATCGCTGTCATAATCCCGATTGCAGCCCCGTGACTGGCTAAACCGCCTTCCCAAATCTTCAGTATTTCGAGTGGATTGGCAAGATAGTAATCCGGTTGATAGAAAAGACAATGCCCCAGTCGTGCCCCGATGACAGTGCCGACTATCATATAAATCGCCAGCTGATCGAGTACTTTGATATCGATCTTTTCCCGTTTAAAAACCCGGGTTAAAATCATATATCCCAGATAAAAAGAAAGCGCAAAGAACAAACCGTACCATCGGACGGCAAAACCACCGAACCTGAAAATTTCGGGATCTACATCCCAGTTTATAAAAGCGAGCATATTCGAATTTTGATTAACAAAAACCTGATTTGTTTTATAACTGTATTAATACTACAATTGTTTTACCGTTTCGGGTAATATCAACATTGCAGGTTTGACCGGCCTGAAGTGTTTTTAGTCTGTCCATGTATTCATAAATGTTCTTTACCGGTTTCCCATTGATCGCAGTGATAACATCTCCCTTTAAGAGACCTGCCCTGGAAGCAGGTTTATCTTTTGTTAACCCGTCGATTCTCAATCCCTCGTTTCCGGAAGATGTAAAGTCTGGTAATATTCCAAGAGTGACTTTAAACCGCTGGCCCATCCGACTGGCCGATTTTGGGCCGGCTTCTTTGAACGTCAGATTTTTTTCTCTGTTTGCAATATCAACCAAAACATCATAAACCATGGCAAGAACGTCACGTTCTCCTTCATAATTAATTAGATCGGCATCATCAAGGGGAGTATGATAATCGCCATGTGCCCCGGTTGTAAAGAAAAATACCGGAATATTCTCGACATAGAAACTGGAATGATCGGAGGCGCCAAAACCTTCCGGGGAGTATTTAAGTTGGAAAGGCCGGTTCTTTCCGATTGTATTCAGAATTTCTTCTGCTTCGGCAGAGGTCCCTGTTCCACTAATCACTACAGAACCTGAATCCGGAACGAGCCGACCAACCATATCCAGGTTAATCATCGCTTTGGTTTTGGCAAGCTCAACAGGGCTGTGTTTTGTATAATATTTTGATCCGAGCAGACCCATTTCTTCACCAGAAAACGCTACAAATATTACACTTCTTTTCAGTTTTACTCCTGCATCTTTCAGGGCAGCAGCAATAGCAATCAAACCTGCAGTACCGCTGGCATTGTCATCTGCACCATTATGAACAGCTACGGTATCCGGATTACGGGAGCCGGAACCATGCCCTCCCATTCCAAGATGATCATAATGAGCACCTACAACTATATATTCGTCTTTCAAAACAGGATCTGTTCCAGGCAGAATCCCGATAACATTCTGAGCCATTGCCTGCACAAGAGAAACCTGAATCGTTGCCATAAGCTTTGCATTGATATCGAAGGAATAAGGCATGCGTTCCCGGTTTAGTTTAGCTTCGAGGCTATCAATGGTTATACTTTTGGATGTCAGCATCTTATTAGCCAATTTCCTGGTTACATTTACAGCAAAAACACCTGCTCTTGCGTCGCTTTTATCAAAATACATCTCGGGAAGGCTGTCCTTTTTGTCAATTATCTTACCAGCAACTAAAATTACACCAGCTGCACCTTTATCCTTTGCCGCCAAAACTTTTGACCGGTCATCAGTGTACGGAATAAATTTACTGTCGCTTTTATCAAATTCAGGATCTCCTTTAAGAATAAGAACCCATTTTCCTTTAACATCTATACCATTATAATCGTTCCACTTCAGGCTGTCGGTATTGATATCAAAACCATAACCTGCAAAAACGACACCCGATTCGAAGTTTCCGTTTTCTGAAAAGGCGAATGGTAAAAAATCAGTTTTGAGAACTGCATCTACATTATTGATTTTGAATTCATTTCGTTCACCAAGTTTAACATCTGTATTGACCTGGAAGGGCTGAAAACCTTTCTTTTGATAGAGTTCAAGTCCTGCGTCATTAAAACGGGTGCGGATGTAAGAGGCCGCCATTAAACCTTCGATAGCACCAGTTTTCCGACCTCTTAAACTATCGGCTGCCAGCACATAAACGTCTTTTCTAAGGCTTTCAACATTAATCTTCTGGGCATATATAAACATACCTGATGAGAACATGACCAGAATCAGAAGTATCTTTTTCATAAATTTGATTGTATTTGGGCTACAAAGTTATAATGGAATATGCTCCCAGCCTAAAAAAATTATTTTGCCCTGATGAGATAAGGGATCCTGAGGAAAATTAGCCTACCTGACTTATATTATGTAAGGCAGATGGATTCATAATTTCCATCATATCTCCGTCAACCCGGATAATACCTTCTTCTTTAAATTCTTTCAGAATACGGATGGCACTTTCTTTAGACATCCCGCTTAAATCAGCCAGATCCTGCCTGGAAATAGTCATTTCAAACGGATTCTCTTCATACACATTTTCGGAAAGGTAAATTAAGGCATCCGCTATTCTTCCCGGCATCTGCTTCTGGGTAAGACTAACAACCTGCTGGAAATTCATGATGGTTTGTTTGCTGATCCGTTGAATAAATTCATCTGCAAAATCCGGATTCTCACGAATCAGTTGTTTATACGCATTTACATCCACCAGACAGGCAGAAGTATCAATAAGTGCTGCTGCACTGAAATAGTGACGGTTATCAACGTAAATTCCCGGGCCGAAGATATATGAGTGTGGTTTTACAATTCCCAATATCAGATTTTTGCCATATCCTTCGATATAAATTTTTGCCAATCCTGAAGTCAGGCATAGATAATGCGGAGAAGGAGTACCTTGTTTGAACATGATTTCGCCGGCTTTGAAGTGCACTTCATACCGGTTTCCATCAATCATCTCCAGTTCTGTCCCCGTTAAACATCCAAAAATGGATGATTTATGCTGACAACCCACGCAACTATGATTATTGTAATACAATGCCATAATAAATGATCACCCTCCAAATTGAAAATCCGCAATACCCAATCCAAAAGTAATAAAAATCATTCATATCCATGACAATGATCCAAAAATAATTGACATCCGTCAACAGGTATAGTGATATATATCAATGCTGAAGTCCTTATATATCAGGCATTCCGGGGCTGTCAGAATCCGATGCATTTGTCTACTTTTGCCATGAAAAAATTTCCGGTAAGAGGGTTTTCTTAACCGTTTTCCGGTTTTAATACCTCATAAAAGGAATTTGACGAAAAACAGCCACTATGATAAACGCAATTTCAGCCATTAATCGATGTTATCCAAAAGTCATCTGGACAGCATTACTCCTTATCTGGTCTCTGGCCACATTTGCACAGGATGAAACAAAAGAGCGGGTTTATACCAATCGTGAAGACAATGCAAAATGCCTCAAGTGTCATGGAGCCTACAAATTCAATTTCCAATATGAGGAAAAAGAATTCAAATTTAAAATGCCCTCTGACTACGTAATCGATACGGCGGCGTATTCTGTATCAAATCACTGGAATTTTAAATGTATCGATTGTCACACGGATGAATATTTGGTTGCCCCACACGATCAAACTCTTCGTTTTCAATCGATTGCATCATGCATGGATTGTCATGGAGGCGATGAGGTTTATGCCAAGTACAATTTTGAAAAGATCGAAACAGAATTTCAGGAAAGTGTTCACAGCAGCCGTCACAGTGAGGATTTCTCATGTTGGAGTTGTCATGATGCACATACCTATAAAATTAATGCCCGAAATAAGGATCAGCAAATTACAAAAACAGTGGCTTACGACAATGCCATCTGTTTAAGTTGCCATGCAGATAATACGAAATACCAGCTTATTCGGGATACCATTAACCCGAATGTGATTGCCAAACACGACTGGCTGCCAAACCAACTGAATCATTTTCAGAAAGTCAGGTGTATTGAATGTCACACAGAAGTAAGCGACTCTACCATGGTTGCCCATAATGTCCGGACTAAAAAATTTGCTGTTAAAAACTGTGTAGAATGCCATTCTACCAATTCAATGCTTTTAAAAACCTTATTCAAGTTCCAGGTTGAAGAAAGCAAAAAACAAAAAGGCTTTTTTAATGCAAGCATGCTTTCAGACCTCTATGTTGTAGGTGCAAACCGAAATATTTATCTGAATTACGCCAGTGCCGGAATTTTCTTTTTGGTTTTACTGGCTCTTGGAGTTCATATATTCTTCAGAATCAAACGCAAATTATAATAGTTATGTCAAATAGAATTTTCTTATACCCGATCTGGATTCGTTTATGGCATGTTTTTAATGCCTTGTTATGCCTGGTACTCATTGTTACCGGAGTATCCATGCAATACAGTTCTCCACAGAATGCTATAGTTGCCTTTGGTGTTGCCGTAGATTTCCATAACATCTGCGGAATTTTACTTACGATTAATTACGCGATCTTTTTGATTGGGAATGCAATTACCCCGAATGGCAAGTTTTATATATTAAAATTTAAAGGGTTTATTGAGCGGTTGATGAAACAAGCCATGTATTACTCTTTTGGAATTTTCAAAGGTGAAAAAGCTCCATTCCCGGTAACAGAAAAAAGAAAATTTAATCCTCTTCAGCAATTTACCTACCTCATGATCATGTATTTTGGGGTTCCCCTTGTTATCCTATCCGGTTGGCTCATGCTATATCCGACTGCTGTACTCCCTTTGCTCACAGGTCTGAATGGAATTATGATTACGGATATTATCCATGTAATCATGGGATTTTTTATTACGATCTTTTTGGTCATACATGTGTATTTCTGCACAATTGGCCATACTCCGGTCAGCAATTTCAAAAGTATGGTGAATGGCTGGCATGATGTTCATGAATAAAAACAACAACATGGAAGAGAACGAAAAAACGGAAAACAAAAGTTCCCGGCGAAATTTCCTGAAATTGGGAGCCGGAATGGGAGCTGCAGCCCTGGCTACGACCATTGGCACATCCCTTTTATCCAAAGCAGCTGAAAACCCGGCTGCAACCGGGGATACAATAAAAGCACTAACAACCGACGGGCAACTCATAGAAATAGACAAAGCCTTTCTGGAAGCTGCCCGGAAGAGTGTATTCATTGGCACAGATGATGCACACAAAGGTATTCCTGACCGAAAATTTGTCATGGTGATCGATCTGGCAAAGTGCAAGAATGCACGTAAGTGCGTGGAAGCCTGTCAGCATGGCCATCATTTGCCAAAAGATCACGAATGGATGCGGGTTTATCTTCTGCAAGACGGAACAAACACATCACCATATTGGTTCCCGAGGCCGTGTTTCCATTGCGATAACCCGATGTGTGTAAGTGTTTGTCCGGTTGGAGCAACTTTTAAACGAAGCGATGGAATCGTACTCGTTGATAATGAGCGTTGTATAGGATGTAAATTCTGCATGACAGGTTGCCCTTATTCAGTGCGTGTTTTCCACTGGCATGAACCCCCAAAAGAAACAGAAGAAATTCCCTACTCCCCGGAAATGGGATTCCCTGCTAAAGAAGGAACTGTAGGTAAATGTGTATTCTGTCCTGACAAACTTCGCAAAAATGAATTGCCCCGATGTGCAACTGCTTGTCCGATGGGTGTAATTTACTTTGGAGATGTTGTTGAAGATACCGTGACCAATGGAACTGAAACCCTGAAGTTCAGTGAACTCATCCGGGATCGTGCGGGGTATCGTCATCTGGAAAATCTGGGTACCGAACCCAGTACCTATTACTTACCGGCATATACGCGTCAATTCCCGATTGAAAGAGGATTTGACGGGATAGATGAGGAAGTAAAAGACCGTTACAAGGGTACAAAGGCTTATGATGATTACATGAAGAACGCTGAAAAGACGGAGGAATAATGGACGCTAAAAATCTCATTAAAGAATTTGCCCCGCAAATCGAGAAAACCAGCAAAACCTGGTGGTTTTTCTTCATCATTTTTTTCATGATGGCTTTATTTGGTGTTTATGGGTTATATACTCAAATTGCCGGAGGTCATATTGTTACGGGTATGCGCGACAATGTAGTCTGGGGTGTTTATATTGTGAATTTCATCTTTTTCATGGGTGTAAGCTATGCCGGAGCACTTATTTCAGGGGTTCTTCATTTGTTTAAATCCGAGTGGCGAAAACCGATTATGCGCATCGGAGAACTTCTGACTGTTATTTCCCTGTTAATTGGGCCAACATTCATTCTGTTTTGCATCGGACGATTGGACAGGCTTCATTTTTTAATGTTGCATCCCCGGATTCAGTCACCAATTACATGGGACGTAATTGCCATTTCAACCGATATCATCGGATGTTTTATTTTTCTGTATCTTTCCTTTATCGAAGATTTCGCTCATTTACGCGATTATGATGGTCTGAAACTAAGTCCCTGGAGAAAAAAACTATATAAAACACTTGCACTCGGCTATACCGGTGCACCTGAGCAGAAAAAAATACTGGGCCGTATCCGCAACGTTATGGCCGCCATGATTATCGCTATTGCGGTTATCGTGTATTCTGTTCTGGCCTGGATTTTTGGCGTAACCCTGCAACCTGGCTGGCATAGTACAATTTTCGGCCCTTACTTCGTAATTGCTGCGGTATATTCCGGCGCCGGTGTTCTGATTGTGCTGATGTATATTTTCAGAAAAGCCTATCACCTGGAAAAATATATCACCAAAAAACATTTCGTCAATGTTGGTACCATATTGTTGGTTATTGCTGCTTTTTACGCTTACTTCACTTTTAGTGATTACCTGACAAAATGGTATGGTTCTGTTAAAATGGACAAATTACTGATTGACAAGCTTTTTACAGATTATTACTGGCTTTTCATTTTGAGTAATTACGGAGGAGTTCTTATCCCTTTAATTGTAATGGGCATACCAAAATTCAGAACCATTAACAGCATAACCTTCATTGCCGTAATTGCTGTCATTGGATTATGGTTAAACCGATATCTGATTGTTGTTCCTACACTTGAAACACCCTATTTGCCTATTCAGGATACCCGTATAGATTGGATAAAATACAGTGCTACCTGGGTTGAATGGGCTTTGATGTTTGGCGGGATCGGTTTGTTCAGTTGCCTGTTTATGCTGGCATCGAAATTTGTGCCCATCATTTCTGTATCTGAAATGACAGAAGAAGATCATAAAGAACCCATTTTAGATTAAAGGAGGACGTATGAAAAATAATATTCTTATCCTGCTCAGCCTTATTTTTTGTCTGGGTATTACAAGACCGGCTCTCTCACAGGACGACACGAGTGCTCCTGCCTCCTATCGGGCAAGCCTTCAGATGGTTTACACCAAAACGGTTGCAGCCAAATCATTTGCCATCAGCCTAAGTTATATCAATAATGATCCCTGGCCGGTTGCCGGGGCAAAAATAAAAATTACGGCCGGACCTGAAAAACAGATTTCTCTTGGTGAAGTAATCACTGAACCCAACGGAAAAATTGTTTTTAACCTAAAAGCAGAAGCCTCACTGCCAAAAGATCCGGAAGGATACTATCTTGTCCAGGCAGAATATGTTGGCAACGACAGCATCCAGCCGGCAGAATCTGAAGTAAAATTTCAGGATTTTACACTATCAATGGAGCTTGATGAAGCTGATTCTTCCCGTACAATCAACATAAAATGCTTCCAGTTAAACGACAAAGGTCAGGAAATCCCTCCATCAGAAATGCTGGTGAGCGTTTATGTCGCCCGTATGTTCAGTAATCTTAAGATCGGAGAAGTAACCCTTGATTCAACAGGAATTGGCACTTTTGAATTTCCATTTGACCTGGTAGGTGATTCGATTGGTAACCTGACCATTGTTACGCGGATTGATGAACACGAAGTCTATGGAAATGTAGAAGTTCGTCAAACTGTCAAATGGGGGATTCCCACATTTCACAAAGTACCTGTTGGCAACAGAGCCTTATGGACACAAATTGCCCCAACCTGGATGATAATAACCCTAATGATCATGTTGGCAGGTGTTTGGGGTCATTATGCCTATGCTATTATTAATATCCGCCGGATAAAAAAAGCAGGTGAAAAAACGAAGGCCTGATGCAATTTTTTTCTTAATTTTGGCTTGATTTTTGAAATACAACTCTTAACAACCTAACCATAAATTAAAAACACACAATCATGAAACTAAAAATGTTAGCCTACGCAATGGTCCTGATTTTTGGATCAGCTATGTTACTGTCAATGACTTCTGCCCCACAGGCAAAGCCCTGGAACACTCCTGACAAGTACATGAAAATGAAAGCTCCCAAATCAACTCCGGAATCTGTAAAAGCCGGCAAAGAACTCTATGCAAAATTTTGCAAATCCTGCCATGGTGTTACAGGTAAAGGTGACGGTACAAAAGCTGCCAGTCTGAAAACAAAAATGCTTCCACTTGGAGACAAAGCATTCAAATCACTCGTTGATGGTGACAAATACTACAGGTCATTTATCGGACGTGACGAGATGCCGAACTTCGAAAAGAAAGTTGCTGATGAAGCAGCTCGTTGGTCAATCATTCATTACATGGCTACCCTGTAATTCTGATTCAAGATTTTCGAAGAGGCTGTCTCCTAAAGGCAGCCTCTTTTTTTTACCCATTAACAAATATTTACAATTATATATCTTGATTTCTACATACATAATAAGAATAATGCATACTTTCGTGGCCTGGTTTTTGCAAACCATGAACTTATTAATAACCAATTAAAAAAGAAACCATGAAATTAAAAATGATTGCTTACGCAATGGTTCTGGTATTCGGATCAACTTTATTGTTGTCCATGACCAGTACACAGGATTCTAAACCCTGGAAAACACCTGACAAATACATGAAGATGAAAGCTCCGAAATCAACACCGGAGACTGTAAAAGCAGGGAAAGAACTGTATGCTAAGTTCTGCAAATCATGCCATGGCGCTACCGGTAAAGGTGATGGAACCAAAGCTGCCAGTCTGAAGACCAAAGTTAATTCCTTCTCAGAAAAATCATTTAAATCAGTTACCGACGGAGATAAGTATTTCAGATCATTTATTGGAAGAGATGAAATGCCAAACTTCGAAAAGAAAGTTCCTGAAGAAGCAAGCCGCTGGGCTATCATTCATTACATCAACACGCTGTAATCATTCCAGCCAATAAAAAGAGGGCGCCTCAGAGGTGAGGCGCCCTTTTTTTATATGCTAAACAAGATGAATCCAAAAATAATTAACGAACAACCACTTTTTCCTGGTGGCGAACAGCACCTTGCTGGATATCAAGAATATAGACTCCACTATTTAACCCTTCAGGTAGTTTAACAGACTCGTGATGCATCCCGCCTGCCAAGCTCGTATTTAACAGTCTGGCTACTTCGCGTCCGGTAAGATCAAACAAACGAAGCTGCACAGCGCCCTGAGTTTCCATTGCAAAATCAACATTGATCATATTATTCACCGGATTTGGGTATACTGAAAAACCACCACTAACTGAGTTTTCCATCAAACCAGTTGTACTTTCGGGTATGATCAGTGTACAGAGTTTTGTTACAGGTTCATTTAAGGTAAAGGCTCCATAAAAAGTCACATTGCCGGTTCCTGCAACAGGGGCTGTCCAGGAAAATGTTTTTACATAAGGATTCGCAGTGGAGCCGGAATTTTGAGTCACTGCTTTATTGCCATTGACAAGATGGGTTCCTGCTCCTGCGGTCAGGGTGCCAACCAATGCTCCGGTCGGTGTTTGAGGACTTACTTCAAACCCTTTTTTACTGGAACCGGTCAGGGTAATTGTTATTGTATAGGTAGTTCCTGGTACATAACCTCCCGGAGGAACATCAGAAGTCATATAACCGGTAGCACTGGTTGCCGAACCACCATGGCATTGAACACAATTTTTGGCATCTCCGGGAGATCCGGTATAGCCTCCGGGGCTGCCTCCGGGATACTTAGTATCTCCACCATACGACTGTAATAATAAGGCCAGTGGAACCAAGCCTGTAATTAAAAGGTAGTTTCTTTTCATATATTGAATTGTTTATACAAAAATATATCAAAAAATTCTAAAATAAAAAAAACATCACTAATTTAGACCCTTTCTGATTAGCGATGAATAAGCACTTTCCCGTTCCGGATATAGTTCCCGGATGAAAAGCGATA
>CAYLTH010000005.1:53293-61741 GCA_964386485.1 uncultured Bacteroidales bacterium
GAATCCCATGCAAGGGTGATGGGAACAGGAACACCCATCCAACTGCAAACTTCCGGATAGGCATGCCATTCTGAAACGGGTTCACACAAATCAAGCGGAAACATTGTTTCATAAACAGGGGTATTCATTCCGGTAAAAGGTTTCCAGAAAACCTCACCTTTTACAGCATTGTCCTGCTTATCAAAAATTTTTGCTGAATTGTAGGTTGTATCATCAAAAACAAAAGCATTGTATTTTGCATAAATATCCCAGACTGAGTTGTTCTCAATTTCGAACTGAACACTCTGATCAAAAATATTGGATGTTATAGTGTCCTCACCGGCTAAGCCATCTATATAAATTCCGGTATAATTTTTTTCAAATGAATTATCAGCCACATATAGTTCTTCTGTTTCAGAAGCATGAATTGCCTTGGTGTTGGCATAAAACAGATTCCCGGAAATATAATATTCACGTGAAGTCTGGCTGCTGTAACCGGCTACAGGACTCCCCTCCCATAATTCAATCCCAACAGGATTCTGACCGAAATAATTATTCGTGATTGAGTTGTTATATCCCCGGTCGATGGCAATGCCGGAATGCTGATTATCCATGATCATATTACTGTCAACAAGGGTGTTGAATGAGTATCCGAGCCACAATCCATAATGACTTGAATTGCAGATATTATGGCGAAAAATATTCCCGTCTGCAAAGGTGGCTTCGATGGCATTGTGGGGGGATCCGGAACAATTATTCGATTCGAAAATATTATTATTGGGTGTGCCGGAATGTTGATACTGACCCAGAAAAATCCCATCACCGGAATAGGAAAAGTCATTGTAAGTAACCCTGTTTTCATTTGAAACGATCATCAACAAAGCCGCACAATCACTCGGATTCGTCAGCGGCCGGTTGATGTTATTGGCAATATTATGATGAATAAAACAACTGTCCGTAAAATACATCCGGATACCATACGAAGTATTCCAGGCAAAATCATTGCCATTCACTTCGATGTGTTTACTGTTATATAGATCAACCCCGTCATTCTGCATTTTCATAATGTTATTTTGAATATGGACAAGGCTGCAGTTATAAAGCAAAACTCCTCCACCCAATGCAGCAGGATAGCCGGCCCAAACATTGATCCATCCGGCTGAATCAACTTTATTCCCTGAAAAATTGTTGTTTTCGATCAGGATATTATCAGAGTTTATAATGCTGACAGCATAAAAGAACTTTTCGCCCTTGGGGAAATTTTTAATCTGAATATGGGAGGAATTTTCGATACGGATCAGATAACCGCCAAAGATCATTCCATCAACAAAAACACTATCTCCGTCAATTATAACATTCTGCTGATTTGATATCCGGATGAGACCATCGTTTCCACTATCTGATAAGGAGTAAACACCCCCCAGGATTTTAACAATGGAATTCGACCCGACATCAATATTGTCGGTCAGGGGGGTAATGGTTTGGCTCTTAGCATTGTTTAAAAGAAAAAAGAAGACAAAAAGAAATCTGGCTATTTTTTTCATTTTGAACGGTTTGTGGTGCCAAATTAATAAAAAAACACCAAATTGAAGAGATGGCTGCATTTTTCATACTTTCGTAAGGTCAAACTATACTATGGATAAAATCATCTACAACTTACAGCACACCTTCTTTCGTAATTACGGAAACAATACAGAAAAACCATTTATCTTTTTTGCGCCGGGGAGGGTCAATCTGATTGGTGAACACACTGATTACAATGGCGGTTATGTATTCCCCTGTGCACTCTCATTCGGTACCTATCTTGCAGTCAGACGTACAACCAATGGGCTCATCCGGATGGCTTCCATGAATTTTGAAGGCATCTGTGAAATTGGAGCTAAAGGGCCGTATTCAACTCAAAAGATCACATGGTGCAATTATCCATTGGGGGTGATGCAGGAGTTTGTGAAAGCTGAAATTCCAATGTCTGGAATGGATTTGCTCTATTTTGGAGATATTCCGCATGGAGCAGGCCTGTCATCCTCAGCTTCTATTGAGATGGCCACAGCAACTGCCTTGAACACACTATATGGCTGTGATTTCCAGCCGATTGAACTTGCAATAATGTCGCAACGTGCAGAAAATGAATTTGTGGGAATGAACTGCGGGATTATGGATCAGTTTGCCTCAGGGTTGGGGAAGAAAGATCATGCTTTGTTGTTGAATTGCGACAGTCTTGCTTACGCTCTGGTTCCGCTTGTACTACCCAATCACGCTATCTTAATCAGCAATACCAATAAAAGCCGGAAACTGGTCGGATCAAAATACAATGAGCGGCGAAGCGAATGCCAGGAGGCAGTGAAATGCCTGCAAAAGGCATTGGATATCCGGAATCTGGGAGAAGTAAGTCCTGAACAGTTTGCACAAAATTCGCATCTGCTTACACCCATAACTATTTTAAAACGGGCACGGCATGTGATTACAGAGAATGCCCGTGTTTTAGAGGCAGTGGAGGCCCTGAAAAACAATAATCTGAATGTGTTTGGTCAACTCATGAATGAATCCCATAAAAGTCTTGCCCATGATTTTGAAGTGAGCTGTACCGAGTTGGATATTCTGGTTGAAGAATCGATGAAAATAAAGGGAACACTGGGTTCTCGGATGATGGGGGCGGGCTTTGGAGGCTGTATCGTCAGTGTTGTTGAGAAACCAGCAATCCCGGGATTTATTGAATCAGCCGGACGGGCATATCAAAGCCGGACCGGGCGCAGCGCTGATTTCTATATTGCGAATACTGGTGATGGCGCGCGTCAGATTGAATAATTTCAGGATTGACTCAGACAATTTTAAACTTTATTTGTTTACTTACAACCAATTGAAGAGAGGAATACTATGAATGATAGTGGTTTTGATCCGGTAGTACTTCAGGAGAACTACCGGCAATGTAAAAAAAAGGCGGATGCAATTCGGGCCGACCTGAATGCGAATAAGGATAAGAAAAAGATTAAAGAATCGCTGATACAGCTTCAGCAGGAGATGAAAACACTTCGTTTCAACCGGGATGAAAGGGAGGAATTGTGGACTTCTATACAATCCGTTTTTGAACAGCTTCATCAGGCTTATGAATCGGAACAGGCTCAGTTTGAAAATGAGGCTTTTCAGAATTATACCCATTTAAAAATGATAGTTGAGAATGCAGTATTCCTCAGCCGGAAAGCCACTGAAACCCGCGAAGCCAAAGCTGTTTTAATTGAAGCACAGCAGGAATTCAAAGGCTTGCGAATGATAAAAGAGCAACGGGAAGATTTGTATCAGCAGATTCAGAAGGAATTTGACCGGGTGAATGGCCTGCTGGAAATCGAGAAGGGAAAATTTCAGGGGGAAGCAGAGCAAAATTATCTGGAATTAAAAGAACGGGTTGAAGAGGCAGCGCAAAAAGTTCTTAATAATGAGAATATCACAAATACCCGGGAGTTTCTCATTTCGGTTCAGAATGATTTTAAAGGAAAATCATTGTTAAAAGAACATCGTGAACAGCTTTATCAGCAACTTCAGGATGCCTTTTCTCTCCTCAATTCGCGTATTACAGAAGAACGTGAATTATTTAAGCAGGATGCTGAGAATCAATATGATGATCTGTATAAAAGATCGAAGGCATTGCTTGCTGAATCGCATACCACAACGGATTTCAAGACTGCCCGTGAAGAGCTCAAACACCTTCAGATTCTGCTTAAAGACAGTTTTGTATTTAAAGAACAACGGGATACTATTTACCAGCTTTTACAGGATGTTTTTCTGCTGTTAAGTCAACGTCAGGATCAGGAACGCGCCCAATTTGAAACGGAAGCAGCAAAGAATTATCTCGAACTTGGGAAAAAAGTTGCCGAAGGACTCCGACAGGCTCAGGACTCAACAGAATACAAAGAAACCCGTGAATTTCTTAAAAAGATCCAGGCGGAATTCAGAGGCAGGAAAATGATCCGGGAACAACGGGAAGAGCTTTATTCCAGGCTTCAAACCGCATTCGATGTATTAACAAAACGGGTTGATACCTTCTTCCGCGAAAAGAAAAAAAACTGGGAAGTGCGGATGCAATTTAAAATGAATGACTTACAAGCCACCATTGGTGAATATGAACAAAAGATAGAACAGGATACTGAAACCCTGCGCGAACTGGAAACACAACTGGAAAATATCAGTTCAGGTGGACGGGAACAGGATGCACGGGAACGGCTTACCGCGAAAATACTGTCTGTTGAAAATGGCATTCGCCGCACTACCGAATTAATCCGGCAGGCAGAAGAAGAAGCAGCTACAATACGCCAGCGACTTGCCGATCCGGAGGAACAGGATTAATAAAGCCTTAAAACAGCTTCACACCAAACCTGTAAACAGTATGTTGCTTGTATTTTTTTCCGGGAATTAATACAACAGAAGGAAAATCAGCATGATTCGGGGAATCCGGAAAATGCTGGGCTTCCAGACATAAGCCATAATGTTTCACATATTTAATGCCGCTTCTGCCTGTCAGTGTCCCATCCAGAAAGTTCCCGGAATAAAACTGAACACCGGGTTCGGTGCTAAAAACGTCAAGGGTTCTGCCACTCAGGGTATCCCGAAGACTGGCAACCGGACCAAAAGAATTAGCAGCTTTATTCAATACAAATGTATGATCATATCCGCCTTCAACAGCATTTATCCGCTGACCAATTTTTGTATATTCTAAAAAATCGAGCGGAGTTCCTTGTACCGGCAATAATTCAGATGTTGGGATTTGCTCCTCATTAACAGCGACATACCGATCTCCATAAATTCGCAGACTGTGATTCAGCATCGATGTATTGCTGTCGTGGCTCAGATTAAAGTAGCTATGATGTGTCAGATTCAAAACTGTGGGTTTATCGGAAACGGCTTCGTAAAAGATATCCAGTTCACTGGCCCGCGTAAGGCGGTAAATCACCCTGAGCTGCAGATTCCCGGGATACCCTTCTTCTCCGTCAGGGCTGGTATGGGTCAATTCTATGCCAACACTATTCGAATCGCTTATCTCCCGGGCATTCCATAATACCTTATCAAATCCTCTTATTCCACCATGCAGGTGATTATTTCCGTCATTTTTTGCCAACTGAAATATTTTCCTGTCGAGCTCAAATTTCCCTCCGGCAATTCGGTTTGCATATCGTCCAACGATGCAACCGAAATACGGATGTCCGTCAAGATAATCTGAAAGACTGTCGAAACCAAGCACCACCTGGCCGGAATTCCCATCCTGATCAGGCGTTTTAACAGATGTAATAATACCCCCGTAATTGGTAAGCTTAATTTCCATTCCCCGCCCATTGTCCATAACAAAAAGGTCGGCAGTATTCCCATCCGGAAGTTTTCCAAAAGTGGATTTTGTAATGGTCATTTCAATCTGATTTTGAAGCTGTTTTTGTTTACAGGAAAGGACAAAAATCAACATCGTACAAGCCAGAAGAAAATTAATTTCCCGTGCCATACGAATCAATTAATCCTTTGGAATAGGGTTTCTTACCTGTTTCAGGGCAACTTCCCAAATAGCATCGATTTCAAGAGAACTTCCCCAGCTTTCCTGGAAATAGGCAGACTTTTCACTTAACTTAATCAGGCAGCGATGGAATTTCCCATCTGTTGTCTCATATTTGTTTTTTTTCTGAAGCTCCATTTTTTGGGTCAAAATAAACTTCTCAAGATCTGCTTCTGATGAAAATTCGAGCATTGATGCCGTAAAGGTTCCCTGTGGAAAATCGAAAGGAATTAACTGTACTTCAACGTTTTGAAATCCATCGAATTTATCCTGCCAATCAGGATATGCATTTTGAAACCCGAGTGTACCGCGGATAAGTTTTAAATTAATCAATCCTTCCTTTAAAACCCCTTCGGATAAAATCTTTGCAGGCACAAAATCGACAGCATCAATGCGTGTTAACAAAATAGTGGCCACTTTTTCGCAAGCTTCGGTTGCACCGGGATTCACTTTAGAGCTGGTGATGCTATAATAGAGTCTGCCTCTGACAAACTGCACCTGCTGGCGGTTCAGACAAGTGTACCTGTATGTGTTGGAACGTTTCTGGCAATTGAGATGTGAAGCTGAAAAAATACCGTATGCCGCTGCCTCATCCTTCATGAGATAGCCCTCAATATTAATCATATTCCCCTGAAACATAAGGTTCTGGGTTTTCAACTGAACAAATCCATACTCCAAATACAAATCTGCTCCACCGTTAATATGACCCCATAAAGAACTGTCATTAAAGGTTTCCCGTCCAAAGGTCCTGAGCGCAGGGATATCATTTTTCTCAATCATCGGGATCGTATCCTGAGCATATGCTCCAAACACAGAAATCATTAAAACGACCCATAAAACGGGTCCTGGTAATCGATACATAATACTTTTCATCAGGTCAATTCAATCTTTTTCCAATTAATTTTTTCAATGTCATTTTCTCCTAATTGCAAATCATGCGCCAAAGCCAGAAATTTTCTTCCTTTTTCTGATTCCTGCTTTTGTACACCCTCAGCCAGGCGTTTCTGCAAAACAATTTCATAACCTGCTCTGTCAACAGCAACCGGGTCACTGGCCACAAGCAGTGTATTGTAATTGCAAAAGTACTGAGGATTTGCACCCGGTCCACCGTTAAAACATCCTTTTAATCCATCAACAATATTCAGTACAACTTTGTCGCGAACCGGAGGAAAGGCACATACTTCAGCACAGGTTTCAGACCAGAGTTGTTTGTGCAACCGGCCGGTATTGCTGATAACCCCATAGGCCAGATTCTTCAGTGCCAGGGTTACAGATGATCCTGCATTTTTTAAAATAGGAATATTAATAATTTTATCCAATTCCGTGGTAACCAGCTTACTGAAATAGCTGTACTTGCCTTCATTGATCATATAAGGGATCGTTTCGGCATCATATTTCTCTTCCGTATCCGCCCAGTAATACCAATTTTTATCAATCCGTTCTTCGGAATAGAGTTTACCGGCTTTATCATAGAAACTTCCTTCCGCATCTTTGCATTCGGTTCCGGTAATGCGGATTCCCGGGAAATTCTCCGCTGTAAAACCGGCATCCGTTAATTCAAACTCGCGCCGGTCGAAAATCACGATATTCTTCTTTGGAATGCCTGCTTCAGTCAATTGGTCAATGATGGCTTTGGTTACTTCCAGCGAAGTACTCAATTCTTTTCCGGCGACAGGATTGACTTTTAAGCCAATAATATCCTTATCTGAAACAAAATACCGCCAGGCCTCCGCAACAGTAGTGGCTCCGGTGAGTTCAAGCATGGCTGCTTCAAGCATTTTATCCGTTTTATCCTGTTGAATGACACCTTCAACAATGGCTTTTTCGTTGATTACCTGCACTACTTTCGCCGGAAACCTCCCGGGCATGCTTTTCTCGTTGCGGGGATGTTTCATTGCTTCGGCAACATTTGTGGCCGGTTTAACATCCTCCGCAGCAAAAGAATCGGCACTAAGCGGGAATACGCGACTGGCCAGCAGTCCGGTTCCTCCGGCCGACAATACTTTCAGAAAGTTACGGCGGCCTGTTTTGAAATTATTCTGCTCTTCCATATCCAAAATATTTGAACGGATTTGAGGCATAAAGATACAGTTTTTTAGGATGTTTAATAAATCCGCTACCTTTGCGAACCTTATTCCTTCCGAACTGTTTAATTCTATCTACTTTACACCCTAAATTTTACACTTCATGAATTCCAATCATACAGAAACAGAAGAAAATGTTAGTCAGGCTCATGCCTGCGGATGTGGTTCAGGCGGATGCGGAAGCCATTCGCAGGAAAACGAAGAAAGAGGTTCATTCGAATTATTGCAGGCCGGCGACCGCGTCGTTGATCTGGGTTCAGGCCTTGGTCACGAAAGCATCAATATCGCCAAAATCGTTGGTCCGACCGGTAAAGTAACCGGCATTGATATTTCACCGGAGAATCTGGCAGCTGCCAAGGCCTTACAGATCGAAAATGAGATCACCAATCTCGAATTTATTCAGGGATCCATTGATGCCATTCCCCTTCCCAACGAATCGGCCGATGTGATTTATGCCAATTGTGTCTTTAACCTCCAGGTAAACCGACAGAAAGTAGCCGATGAAATGTACCGCGTCTGCGATCATAACGGCTTTGTCTGTGTTTCGGATTATGTGCTGATCAATGACATCCCCGACGGAATCCGTCAGGAAACCGGTGAACTGATGGGCTGTGTTTTCGGTGCCGAAGATGTTAAAACCTTCATGAGCTATTTCCAGAAAACCGGATTCAACAAAGGCGGTATTGTCGAAGTCAACAAAGTACGTATCCCCGATGATATTCTCACAAAATACCTCAGCCCGGAACAGGTTAAAAGCTACAATGATGCGGAATCCGATGACGGAATTTTCCAGGTAGTGCTGGTTGTTGAAAAACCGGAAACCTGTGAGTCGGATAGTTGTTGTTGTAATCCGGA
>CAYLTH010000006.1:0-2120 GCA_964386485.1 uncultured Bacteroidales bacterium
AATGCAAGAATTCGGAAGGCGAGAATGAAAAGCGACAAAACTTCTCCCTTCTCCTCGAGGAGAAGGGCTGGGGATGAGGTGAACCCCGGGAAAATGCAAGAATGAGAGGAATGCAAGAATGCGGAATGCAAGAATGATAAACGACAAAACTGCTCCCTTCTCCTCGAGGAGAAGGGTTGGGGATGAGGTGAAACAGAGGAGAGGGGCCGGGGGTGAGGTCCCAGGACAGCACTAAGCAAAGACCAAATCTGCCTGAAAAACCCGGTTCCCGTTGGATTTACGACCTTCAAAAAAATCGGCGTTCTGATCCGGTTGTCCCGATTTGAATATTTCAATCTTTTCGCCAAAGCGGCATTCCTGCAGGAAATTGATTTGCAAGCCGGTAATCATGCGGTTCCGTAATTCTGACTCAGGATAGGTATTAAGGACATACTCCATGTATTTCACATTGTTAACGTGCTGATTCACATCGATATCCGTATAGGCTGCCTGGACAACACCCACCAAATCCATCGAAGCCGGGGTCTGAAGTTTTTCGGGCATTTCTTCGATGGCATGGCGGTTTTCATTCCGGACTATTCCTTCCATAACGGGTTCCGGCCTGACCGGCCTCATGCTTTCGCGGTTTATGATGAGCCAGGCGGTGGTTGCTTTTCCGATGGTTTCACCGGATTCATTGTAAAACAGAAAATCGCGCAGGGCAAAAGGCGAAACCAGACTTTTGGGCCAGGTTTCCACGATAAAGGGTTCTCCGATTACAGGATAGGAGACCATTTCGATGTGTACCCGGGAAAGTACCCAGAAAATGCCCTGCTCTGTAAATTTTTTAAAGCCAAAACCCAAGTCTTCCGCGTTATTGGCAGCCACTTCCTGCATGTAATTTAATACAGAACTTATTCTCAGGCGGTTGTTGAAATCTGTTTCGTAGGTACGGGTTGAAAACCGTTCAATGTGCATGGAGATCAGGAGTTTGTGGCAGTTCTTTTTTTGGTTTCTTTGGCGATATAAACCAGGCTAAAATGAAAAGAATTCCTGTTAAAATGATGGGCATGGTGATGACCAGAAACACCTGAATACCCTGTTCGATGGTCCGGAAAAACAGTATGGTTGATATGCCAAACAAGACAAACAGGATACCGGCTATTAAGGGTCTGTGCCAGGTATATAACAAGAATAATAGCAGCAGAATTGATGGAATATTGTGGATAAAGAAACCGCCAAGTTTTACCCAGATGGATTGGTCTCCATCGAATGCATCAATTGAAAATATCCCGAGAAACAGGATATACAACATGGTGAGTCCGCGGGCTATCCAGAGAATAGTGCTGTGGTATTTTTTCATTTTGTATCGATTTTAGTGTTTTCGCACCATCCGGAGCATTTTTATATTGATCATTAAAAACCGGAAGAACTGCCAGAGCAGATTGGTTCGCATGCGTTTTGTCCGGGAAGTCGGGACGGGAGGATAATAAGTTTGCCCGAAGGCGGTACGTACAGTTTCCATAATCGGGTTTTTATTCGGGGATTAATTGCCAGAAAGGTTTTGCTTTCGCCTTGTAAAGGAAGGCAAAATGCAGTAAATGTTTGATCCAATGGCCGGCCAGACCAATTTCACCGGTGGTATAGCGAAGGCTTCGGCCGCTGTCGGGGTATTTTTTAAAATCAGGGATAATCGGGTACATCGTCATGCTGACGGCGGTTCCATTCAATGTACTTGCACCGGCAGAAGCGATACAGGCTGCTCCCATGGCGGCCATGGAGGCTGTACGGGTGGCTTTTTCGGGATGACCATTCATGATGTCGACAATATTCAGTGCGACCACTCTGGCCATAACCCCGGAAGGCATGCCCGTACGGGGAGGAGTCGGGAATATGGGTGTCCCTGCCGGACTATTCATGGGTTTACTGATGGCGTGGGGCGGTGCAAAGGCGATGCCAACGGCCCAGATATTCGGGTAGGCCACACTCTGATACGACCGTGGCCAGTCGGCGGGCTGCCAGTCGTCAAAGGGTTTTGGATTGTAATCAGCATCTACTTTCATAAAGCCATTGGCGGCAAAGAGATTGGTGGTAATATCATTTTGATTTTTATCGAATGCTTTTAAACCGACACCCGAAAA
>CAYLTH010000006.1:2220-8509 GCA_964386485.1 uncultured Bacteroidales bacterium
CCCTGACATGTACAATTTCCATGTCCGGTTCCGATCAGCAGGGTTTGTTTTTCCCCTTTCTTCATTTTCTCCACACAATCATCCAGCGCTTTGGCAGCATGGGCAGCATGACCAAAGGTGCAAACCGAATATGAATTGAATTCGGGCCCCAGTCCTTTGGTGGCATTGAAATTCAACTTGGGGCCGGTGGCATTGATCAGGTAATCGTAGGCTATATCTTCTTCTGTTCCTGTTTTGGTTTCCCCGGTATATTCTACTTTTACAAACGCCAGGTTGTTGCCGGGATCACCTTCCGGGTGAATGCTGACAGCTTTGGCCTGTATAAACCTAATCCCCAGCTTTTTATAGACCGGAGCCAGCGCAAATGTAACCTGTTCGGGTTTCATGACTCCTGTTCCTACCCAAATATTCGACGGAATCCAGTTCCACTTGCTGTTGGGGGAAACCACCACCACTTCATGTCCTGAACCCAGGCGCTTACGTGCGTGCATCGCTGCTGTATGTCCGGCAATCCCGGCTCCGAGAATGAGTAATCTGGCCATATCTGTATATTTTAATGACTAAGATACACGCTTTATTTTAATTTCGGTATGATCGTACTGATTTTTAGAATTATTTTTGCGAACTGACGATTCTGAAAAATTAACGCTTATTTCATGCCTGACTATCCCTGGGGCCACAACCGGCCGTTTAATTCGTATGCCGAATACTTCAAGCGGAGCAAGGGTTTTCGGGTGCAAAAACTTACCCTTGATGCCGGGTTTACCTGTCCGAACCGCGACGGGAGTAAAGGCAGGGGAGGGTGCACATACTGCCTGAATGATGCTTTTAATCCCTCGTATTGTACCCCGCAGAAAAGTATAACCCAACAGTTAACTGAGGGCGCGGAATTTCATAAAGTCAGGTATCGACGCGCTCATAGCTATCTGGCATATTTTCAGGCCTATACAAATACATATGCCGAATTAGACAGGCTAAAACCACTGTATGAGGAGGCATTGGCATTTCCGGGTGTCATCGGACTGGTGGTGGGTACACGTCCGGATTGTGTGGAGAATGACTTGCTGGATTATTTCCGGGAGTTGAGTAAATCCTGCTATTTTGTGATTGAATATGGTGTTGAATCCCACCTTGATAAGACCCTGCTGGCGATCAACCGTGGTCATGATTTTAGCTGTTCGCTTGATGCCATAAAGCGAAGTCATGAACGGGATCTGCAGATCGGTGCCCATATGATTCTGGGTTTGCCCGTCGAGACCCGGGAACAAATACTGGAAGGGGCTGTAATCATGGGTCAACAGCCTTTACACAGCATTAAACTCCATCAGTTGCAGATAATTAAGGGCACGGCTATGGCTGCCGATTATGCGCTTCATCCGGAGTCCTACCGCTTCTGGAGTCTGGAAGAATATATTGAATTGGTGATTGATTATCTTGAAGTATTGAATCCGGAGATTGTTGTGGAACGGTTTGCCGGCGAAGTCCCGCCAAGATATCTGGTTGGTCCGGGTTGGGGAAATGTCCGGAATGATCAGATTCTGGTGATGACCGAAAAAAGAATGGCAGAGCGGAATACCTGGCAGGGAAAAAAATACGGGGGCTCATCGATAGCCCCCGCATAATCTGTTATTTTTCTGAATTGGATTCCGGTTTTTCTTTATACCGTCCCTCTTTTTTGAGTGCCTGAACAAGAATCCATTCCATCTGGCCGTTGGTGCTGCGGAATTCATCGGCAGCCCATTTTTCGACCTTTTTCAGGACTTCGGGATCGATTCGGAGCACAAAGGCTTTCTTCTCGGCCATAGTCTAGGTATGCAGTGTGCCGGTATTGATAATCGGGTTTGCACTCTTATCTCCGCACAGTACCACCATCAGATTGGAAACCATGGCTGCCTTATGCTCTTCATCCAGTTTGATAATGTCTTTTTTCGACAAATGGTCTAAAGCCATTTCAACCATAGAAACAGCGCCTTCCACGATTTTGAATCGGGCGGCAACTACAGCTGTAGCCTGCTGGCGTTGTAACATGGCATGGGCAATTTCCTGAGCATAGGCCAGATAGGCAATGCGGGCTTCCATCACTTCAATTCCGGCGATGGCCAGTCGTTCGGTGAGTTCCCGTTCGAGTACATTGTTTACTTCTTCACCGCCGCCACGCAGGGTGATTTCAGCCTGTGCATCATCGAAATTATCGTAGGAATAATGACCGGCCAGTTTACGAATGGCAGCTTCACTTTGGATCTGGACAAATTTTGTGTAGTCATCCACCTCAAAGGCAGCTTTAAAAGTATCCCTGACACGCCAGACCAGTACAACTCCGATCATTATCGGGTTGCCGATTTTATCATTCACTTTTAATGGGTCGCTGTTCAGGTTGCGTGCCCGGAGTGAAATTCTTTTCCTGATAAAGAAGGGGTTGACCCAGTAAAAACCGTTTTCTTTTACAGAACCTTTATAGGCTCCGAATAAGGTCATTACACTGGATTCATTTGGATTGACCACCATAAAACCCGGAAGGATAAAAAATCCTACGACGGCAATGCCGATCATCCAGAGGGCTTCATAGGCCAGAATTCCAAATAAAGGAATCCCGAAGATTATGAGTACGAATAGCAAACCCAGGTATCCTGACATGGGTGCGAATGTTTTTTCTGTTTTCATGTTTAGTGATATTAAAATGATAGCACAAAGATAGTATAGTGAATTTGAAAAGTCAAGAAAAATTTAAAAAAAGTGACGCGTGACGCGTGACGCGTGACGAGATGTGACGAGATGTGACGAGATGTGACGAGAAGAATTGTTGTAGAGACGCACGGCTGTGCGTCTCTGGATGCCGCAGGGGTAAAAAAAAGCCGTCCCTGATTTCAGGGACGGCTTTTAGTATATTCTTAAAAGAATTATTTCAACTCTTTTTCACCGGTAGTTTTCTTTTTATCTGAGCAGCATGATTTTTTGCTGGCACAAGTTGTAGCACAACCTGATTTAGCATCTTTTGAAGCAGGTGCACATTTGGCGTCTTTTGCAGAATGATCGCATTTAGCGTCTTTTGCAGGAGTAGTTTGTTCGGTTTTGGTTTCTTTTGAAGCTTTTGGTGCATCCTGAGCGTTGGCTACAGCGATAAAACATACAAAGCTGATCAGTGAAAGGAGAACTGCAAATTTTTTCATGGTTGTTGATTTTTTTATAGTTTAAACTTGGACAAAATTACAACATATATAACTGTGAATGCCAGTGTTTGGTACTGTTAATTTGTTAACGAAACGTTAAAGTTTCACTCCAAATCCTTAAACGTGGCAATTAGTGTCTTTTTACCTACGACCCGTTGGTTCAATTCTACTTGAATATCAACATCCAAAGGCAAAAGAAGATCGACTCTTGATCCGAATTTAATAAATCCGAGTTCTGTTCCCTGTTTAACATTTGTACCGGGTTTAGAGTAACAAACTATGCGCCGGGCAACAGCTCCTGCAATCTGCCGGATGAGCACCTGACCGTGTTTTTCATGATTGACCACGACGGTAGTTCTTTCGTTCTCAGTGGAGGATTTAGGATGCCAGGCAACAAGGTATTTCCCGGGATGGTATTTAAAATAATCAATAATTCCGCTTAAGGGATACCAGTTGATGTGAACATTGAGGGGTGACATGAAAATTGAAACCTGTAAACGTTCGGCTTTAAAGAATTCCTCATCATATACTTTTTCAATCACAACAACTTTTCCATCGGCCGGACAAAGAATACCAAATGCCTCATCGTCCAGTTCGCGGCGGGGTGCTCTGAAAAAACCGGCCAGGAAGGCAAGCGAAACAAAGCAGGCAAAATAAAACAGGTAATGCCAGGGCGTTTTTTCAGGAAACAATAATTCTGAAAGTATCAGTAAGCCCCCAAGAATGATAAAAAAAATGATAAGGAGACTATATCCTTCTTTGTGTATTTTCATCAGAAATGCAGTAAATAATGAATGTAAAGATATGCAAATATTGGAGGTGCTGAATATAAAACTGCATCGAAACGATCCAGGAGACCTCCGTGCCCCGGCATAATGTTCCCGCTGTCTTTAATTTTCATACTGCGTTTCATCATGGATTCGATCAGATCGCCCAGTGTGCCAAATACAACAACAATAACTGCAAATCCCAACCATGAAATGAGGCTCAAATCTGTATTAAATTGAGAAATTATCCAGGCTCCGATCAGGGTAAACAGTAAACCTCCCAGACTCCCTTCGATTGTTTTCTTTGGTGATACGGCCTTATAAAGCGGATGTCTGCCGAGCAACATTCCGCTAATGTAGGCCATGGTATCATTAGTCCAGATCAGGATAAAATAAAATAACACAATGGTGGTTACCGGAATTGGATTGAAATGGATAAAGAAGAGTCCGTTCAGCAAGGCCAGGGGTAGGGCCACATAAATCAAACCGAGGAGCGTCAGGGCAATCCTGTTAAACGGGTTTTCTTTGAGCCGCAAAAGTTCGGTAATAAATACAGCACTGAATGCAATGGCCATCAATATCAGTGAAATATAAAATAATTTTGGGAAGAAGAAGATGATAAATGCACTGATATAGAGCAGACTACCACAAAATAATCCGGTATATTTATCCGGTTTCAGCCCTTTCCAGCCTTCCAGTGAATAGAATTCCCATAAAGCCAGGATGGTAACGACAAACATGACGGCCGAAAATAACCATGCACTGAGCAGGAGTGAACCGATCATGATCACTCCGAATACCATGGCACTTGCCGAACGGATCAGGAAAGTTTTCAAGCGAAGAACTGATTAATTAGTTGAGAGGCAGAAAATGCATCCCCGGTGGAAACATGAAGTTCCAGATCTCCGAAAAGATAAGCAGAGTCTTTTTTGTTGAGTATGACGGATTCGATTTCGTTGTCTTCGAGCACTGTTTGCAGCAAGTTGATTTCCTGTTCATTAGAAGAGGAATAAACCATTACCCACTGGATTTCATCCTGCTCAGCCATTGGAATCCTCGATCATAAAAACATACAGCTCTTTTGGACCGTGGGCTCCCATTACCAGTGTTTTTTCAATATCGGCGGTACGGCTTGGCCCTGTTATTATGCTAACCATCGAAGGCAGTTTTTTGGCATATTTATTTAATATCCCTGCAAAAGCATGACGGAGGTCAGGTACGAGCTGGTGGGTATAGGCAATAACGATGTGGATTTCCGGATAAACATTGAGTTTTCTGCCAGCGGCTTGCTTGGAGGAAACCATGACAGAGCCTAACCTCGAAATCAGGAATTCACATCCGGTTATCCCTACAATCTGTTTAAGAAATTCATCTTCATTGGAAGTATAGGCAATACGGCCTTCCTGGAGCATCGAGATGATTTGTTCATCAAAACAAAAAGCCGGTGGCCAGTTGTTGCGTGATGACAGGATTCTGTAATTCTCCACGAATTCGGGAACATTTTCACAATAAACAAATTTCCCGCCTACTTTGGTAAATTCTTCTGCAAAGTTTACATCCGGTGATTCATCATTTTCATGGTGAACCGAAGTTGTAAAATCTACATGGGGAAAGGGGTTTTCTGCCTCATTCAACAAGGCGTTCCGGATGTTTTTGAGAACTTTTTCTTTTGATGTGCTTTCTTCCATGAACTAAAATTTCTTAGAGGATAGGGGCGGGTTCAGCTTCTTTATCAAAAGGCCGTTTCCCAAAAATATTTTCCAGGTCTTCTCTGAAGATGACTTCTTTCTTTAATAACATATCTGCCAGTTGTTCGAGTTTGTCGCGATTGTCGATAAGCAATTGTTTTGCACGGACATAGGCAGTCTGAATGAGTGCACGGACTTCAAAATCGATGGTTTCAGCTGTTTTTTCACTATAGGGTTTCCCCATAAAATACTCCTGTTGACCGCTTGAGTCATAAAAGCTGACATTCCCGATTTTATCGTTCAATCCAAAATAGGCCACCATGGCATAGGCTTGTTTTGTCACTTTTTCGAGGTCATTCAAAGCACCTGTCGAAACTTTGCCAAAGATAACTTCTTCTGCCGCACGTCCACCCAAAGCGGAGGTCATTTCATCAAACATTTGTTCAAAGGTTGTAATCTGACGTTCTTCGGGCAGGTACCATGCTGCTCCCAGTGCTTTTCCACGGGGAACAATTGTAACTTTAACAAGTGGATGTGCATATTCGAGCAACCAGCTTGTTGATGCATGACCACTTTCGTGATATGCAATTACTTTTTTCTCGTCTTGTGAAATAATTTTATTTCGCTTCTCGAGTCCGCCAACAATACGGTCGATTGCATCCAGGAA
>CAYLTH010000006.1:8609-43744 GCA_964386485.1 uncultured Bacteroidales bacterium
TAATTTTATTTCGCTTCTCGAGTCCGCCAACAATACGGTCGATTGCATCCAGGAAATCTTGTTTTTCGATGATTTGTTTTTCCTTACGGGCAGCAATCAGGGCAGCTTCATTGCAAACGTTGGCAATATCGGCACCCGAAAAACCGGGAGTTTGTTTGCTAAGGAATTCAACATCCAATGCTTCGTCAAGTTTTAAAGGGCGAAGATGTACCTGGAAAATAGCTTTCCGTTCTTCCAGATCGGGAAGTTCAACATTGATCATACGGTCGAAACGGCCAGCGCGAAGTAAAGCGCGGTCGAGAACATCTGCCCGGTTGGTTGCTGCCAGGATGATAACACCGGTATTCGAAGCAAACCCATCCATTTCGGTAAGAAGCTGATTCAATGTGTTTTCGCGTTCATCATTTCCTCCTGTAACAACACTTTTACCTCTGGCACGACCGATGGCATCAATTTCATCAATAAATACAATACAGGGAGCTTTTTCTTTGGCTTGTTTAAACAGATCGCGTACTCTGGAAGCTCCGACACCAACAAACATTTCCACAAAATCTGAACCGGAAATTGAAAAGAAAGGGACTTTGGCTTCGCCGGCAACTGCTTTCGCCAAAAGCGTTTTTCCGGTACCCGGAGGGCCAACCAGTAGAGCTCCTTTTGGTATTTTTCCGCCAAGCGTGGTGTATTTTTTGGGGTTCTTTAGAAAATCAACGATTTCCATGACTTCAACCTTGGCTTCTTCAAGTCCGGCAACATCTTTAAAGGTAATCGCCACATTTGTAGAGCCTTTATCAAACAACTGAGCTCTTGATTTGCCAAAGTTAAAGATCTGTCCGCCACCACCTGCTCCACCGCGGTTCATCATGCGCATGATGAGAATCCAGGCACCAATCAGCAACAAAATAGGTAATACATAACTCAGGATTTCTCCACCCCAATTCCGACGATCATCAGCAGTAACAATAAGGCGTTCTTTGCTTCGGATAGCCTGAATTTCTTCATCGGTTTTGCCTTCGGTTTCAGAGGCCAGAATCCGCTCCTGTGCGTCTTTGATATCTTCCCGAAAAGCATCAACGGTTAAAAATTTCAGCTTAAAATGAGGCCCCGGATTTGTGGAACTACCAATACCTTTTGCCTTAATATCTTTATAGAGGGTATCAGTTTTTGAGGCCAATGACTCCTTTTTAATAAAAATTTCGGCATATTTATTATTGATAACCACCACTTTTTCGACATCGTGACGAACCAGCATGGTTTCAAATTTATTCCAGTCTATTTCCTTGATCTCATTGTTAAAACTGAAATACTGCAATCCAAGAAAAATAACGGCAATAATCCCATAAATCCAATAAATATTAAACCGGGTTTTCCCGGTCTTTTTCAGGTTGTTTGGGTTATTCTCGCTGTTTTCAGGTTCGGAGGGTTTCGACCGAAATGGATTTCCCGGGTCAAAACCTGTCTTTTTCTGCTTTTTCTCTTCAGATTTTTTATTTTCGTCTTTCTGATATTTTGAATCGTCTGCCATTATGTCGTGAATTGTTTATTATCATCCGGATTATTCCACATCCGGTACGCGGGTAATGACTGCATCAGCCCACAGTGCTTCAAGGTTATAGAACTTTCTTCTTGATTCCTCAAAGATGTGAACAACAACGTCGATGTAGTCTAACAAAATCCATTCCGCATTTTCGAATCCTTCAGCGTGCCAGGGATTATCCCCCAGAACAGTTTTTACTTCTCTGTCAACTGATTTTGCCAAAGCATCGACTTGTGTGGTGGAGGTTCCATGACAGATTACAAAATAATTGCTGATGGCTCCTTTTATGTCCCGCAAGTCAACAACATAAATTGATTTCGCTTTTTTTTCCTGTAACCCTTTTACAATGATCTCGCTTAACATGCTTGAAGCATCCAATGTTGTTTTCTTTGACATGAGCCGGCTTTGGTTTGACAAAAATTTCCTGCAAATGTATAACAAAATAGCAGCGCTTCGGTTACAAAACAAGGCTTAAAAACAAATTCCTGTTTTTCATCAAAGCTGATTACCTTTGCATTCCTAAAAATTTTACCTATGATTACTGCTGAAAGTGTCTATATCGGGAACCTGAGAACCCGTGCCAAACATGTGCTGTCTGGTTCTGAGATTCTTACAGATGCTCCCCCTGATAACCAGGGCGAAGGAGCTTTTTTTTCACCAACAGATCTTGTTGCTACAGCGCTGGGATCATGCATGGTCACCATAATGGGAATTGTTGCCCGCAGAGACGGGTTCAACCTTGATGGAACAACATGGCAGGTTACCAAAATTATGGGTGATAATCCACGACGAATTGCTGAAATCATTATAGAATTGCATTTTCCGCATAATAACTACTCCGAAAAGGAACGCAGATTGATAGAACATTCTGTAAAATATTGCCCGGTGGCTCAAAGCCTGCACCCGGATCTGAAGCAGACAATAATTTATCATTACGGTCAGGATTAGTATGAAGGAGAACGAAACTTATCCTTTGTTGGCAAAGACTTTTGAAGGCTTGGAAGATTTGCTGGTTGAAGAATTGGCAGAGCTGGGAGCAACAGAAATCGTAAAACAAAACAGGGCAGCCAACTTTAAGGGAGATGATGAAGTATTGTACCGTGTGAATTATGCCAGCCGGTTTGCGCTGCGTATATTGAAACCACTTTTTCATTTCAATGCTGAAGATCCGCGAGAATTGTATCTGAAAGCCAGAGAACTGGACTGGGGTAAGGTATTTAACCTGCATCACACATTTTCGATTGACACCCTGGCCTTTAATTCGGAGCCCTTCCAGAATACAATGTATGCCTCTCTGAAATTAAAAGATGCTATTGCCGATCATTTCAGAGATAAATATGGCGCCCGTCCCTATATTGAAAAGGACAATGCCGATATTCGGATTAATCTGCATATCTCCGGGGAAAAATGTGTTATTTCACTGGACAGTAGCGGAGAATCCCTGTCGTTAAGAGGGTATCGCAGACAGGAACATGTGGCACCGATAAATGAGGTAATGGCAGCAGCTCTGGTCAAAATTTCGGGTTGGGATGGCAACACAAATTTTATTGACCCGATGTGTGGTTCCGGAACAATTCTCATTGAAGCTGCCATGAAAATGCTGGGCATTCCCGCCGGTTATTTTCGAAAAAGTTATTCGTTTCATAACTGGACGGATTTTAATGCAAAGTTATGGGCTGAAATAAGGGATGAGTATGCCTTCCAGCAAATCAGACCAAAAATTAAAATTAAAGGAGGAGACCTATCGGAAGCCGCTGTATTAAAAGCAGGTGACAATATCCGGGAAGCCGGTCTGCAACGATATATTTCGGTAGAAAATGTTGATATTAAAGATTTTAAACCACCCAGAGGGGGCGGGATTTTGTTGACAAATCCTCCCTATGGTGACCGTTTTAAGCTTGAGTTTTTACAGGAACTTTACACAGAAATGGGCAATCAGTTCAAGAACCGTTTTACAGATTATACAGCCTGGGTGCTTTCTGCTGATTTGGATGCGCTGAAGTCGATCGGGTTGCGCAGCAGTGAAAAGTTTAAGTTATTTAATGGTGCTTTGGAAAGCCGGTTTGTCCGGTATGATCTTTTCGAAGGCAGCCAGAAAGAGCATATACATCAGGAACCGATTACAGAATAGCATTTTAACTATGCCGGGATGATTCAGGAGGTCAGGAATATCGATTATATACTTGCTGAAGTAATTATTCCCCTTTCTTTGGGTGGTACATTTACGTATTCCATTCCACCCGAATTTACCGAAGTTATATCACCCGGAATGCGCGTAGCTGTTCAGTTTGGAAGAACCCGCATTTACTCGGCCATTGTACTTCGGCTTCACCATGATCTTCCGTTAAATTATCAGGTAAAACCGATTCTCTATCCTATTGATGAGCATCCTGTTATAACCAGTCATCAGATTCAGTTCTGGAAATGGATCAGTGAATACTATATGTGTTTCCCGGGTGAAGTTATGCAGGCTGCACTTCCTTCTGTTTTCAAACTTTCGAGTGAAACCATGGTGTTGATTAACCCTGATTTCGATGGAGATATCAGCAACCTGAATGAAAAGGAGGTTAATTTAATCTATTCTCTTGGGAATGATAAGGAGTTAAGTCTTGCCGAAGTTTCCAGAATTACCGGCCAGAAAAAGGTGATCCCTTTGGTGAAAACAATGATTGAGAAAGGACTGATTTCGGTTGTGGAAGAAGTCCGCGAACGGGTATCTCCCAAAATTGAAACCTATATCAGCCTCGCACCCCAATTTCAGGATGAGGAAAATCTAAGACAGGTATTTGATAAATTGGAAAAACGCGGGACCAAACAGCTCGAATTGCTGATGGCCTGGATTTACCTGACCCGGCAGGAGGGCACAAACCGTATCCGCAAAGCGGTTTTAATGGAAAAGTCGGGAAGTCAGGATGCAGCGCTTCTGGCTTTACTCAGGAAAGGAATACTCGTAAAAAGTGAGGAAATGGTCAGTCGTTTTCCATTTGTTGAGAAACAGGAAGAGCCTGATTCAATTGTACTGACCGGTATTCAGGAGCAGGCATTTCTGGAAATTAAGTCTGAACTTGAAAATAAGGAAGTTGTTCTCCTCAATGGTGTTACATCCAGTGGTAAAACAGAGATGTATATTAAATTGATACATGAAACCATTTCCGCCGGAAAACAAGTATTATATCTTTTACCTGAAATTGCACTGACAACCCAGATTATCAATCGATTGAAGCGTTATTTCGGAAGTGATGCAGGAGTTTATCATTCTAAACATCATGAACAGGAACGTGTGGAAGTCTGGAATCAGGTACTTGGATGGAAAGTTTCCGGTGAACAGGCCAATGCATTGCCGATTGTTCTTGGTGCCCGTTCAGCTTTATTTCTGCCATTTCAGGATTTGGGTCTGATTGTGGTGGACGAGGAACATGATAGTTCCTTTAAGCAACAGGATCCGGCACCAAGGTATCATGCCCGGGATGCAGCCATTGTTCTGGCTAAACTTTACGGAGCCAAAGTCTTACTGGGTTCTGCAACACCTTCGATCGAGAGTACATTCAATGCCGTATCCGGTAAATACGGATTAGTTGAGGTAAAAGAACGCTATGGCGGCATTCAGTTACCTGAAGTACAGATAGTTGATCTGGTTGACGAGATTAAAAAAAGAAGAATGAAATCCAGTTTTTCTTCTGTATTGCTCCAACATATTGAGGAAGCCGTTGCAGCAGGAGAACAGGTCATTCTCTTTCAGAACCGGCGGGGTTTTTCGCTTCGTCTCGAATGCGAATCCTGTCACTGGGTGCCGGAATGCAAGAACTGTGATGTTTCATTAACCTATCACAAGATAAAGAGTGAGGTAAGCTGTCATTATTGTGGTTATGCAATAAAAGTACCGGCCCGTTGTCCTCAATGTGGAGGAAGTCACCTGAAAATGAAAGGATTTGGAACTGAACGCATCGAAGAGGAACTGACTGATTTTATACCCGGATTGCGTGTAGGGAGGATGGATCTCGATTCGACGCGTGGCAAGCATGGTGTTGCACGGATTATCAGTATTTTTGAAGAAGGGAAAATAGATGTTCTTGTTGGTACTCAAATGGTTACCAAGGGATTGGATTTTGACCGGGTAAGTCTGGTTGGGATTATGAATGCAGATAATATGCTCAACTTTCCTGATTTCAGAGCGTTTGAGCGTAGTTTTCAACTCATGGCCCAGGTGAGTGGCCGGGCAGGACGGAAGAAAAAGCGGGGAAAAGTGCTTATTCAGACTTATAATCCATACCATATTATAATTAAGCAGGTTATGGAAAATAACTACGATGAGATGTTTCATACCCAGCTATATGAGCGCAAGCAGTTTAAATACCCGCCCTATTACCGGATGATACAGTTAACATTGAAACATAAAGATGCAGGAATATTAAGCCAGGCTTCCCGGAAACTTGCAGAAATGTTACGGTTGAAATTTGGTCAGATGGTTTTAGGACCAGAATACCCGGTTGTTTCGCGAATCAGCAATTTGTATCTAAAGCAAATAATTTTGAAAATCGAAAAGACGGCAGCTTTGGGCGAGCAGAAAAAATTGCTTACGGCTTGTTTGGATGATTTTGGGCGTTTACCCGATTATAAGAGTGTCAGGGTAATAAAAGATGTTGATCCTTTCTGATTATTTTTCAGGACTTTCCTGAATAACCAGGAAAATATCTTCCGTTTCTTTCTTCATAAGATATTTTTCACGGGCAAACTTTTCGAGGTTCCGAAGATTTGTTTGCAGCTCGATCGAGGTTTGCCTGTCTTTTTTTATTTCCTGAATATAATATTCCTTTTCTTTATTCAGATCCTTCATTTTTTGAATCAGATCCCATTGATTGAAGAGATTATTTCTGTCAAAAATGCTTATCCATGTTAAAAATGCCAGGGTAGCAATTAAAAACTTATTGGTGACAATCCGGAGGATTTTTTGAAATAGCATAATATAGAAGTCAAAATGGCATCACAAAAGTACAAAAAAAAGGCTGCCTTGTCAAGGCAGCCTTTTTTATACAATTACCAAAAGGTTTTAGAGAGGAGTATATTCTTCCTCAACAACCCTGGTACCGGTTGATCCCTCATATTGATAATAGAGGTAAAACTTTTTGGTTACAGGATCGTACCTTGAATTTTGGGTCAAAGTCATTTGAATGACCATCGTTGTTGGAGGTAACTCAACAACAGTACATGAATTGTCAACAGGATTAACCGTGACTTTAATCGGATAATTCGGGCCTAAGTCACCCAGAGTAGATTGAACATCATAGGCACCCAGTGCTGACAGATCTTTATCTTCATCAATGTCACGTGGTCCGTTAACAGGATGGATAAATTGACCGGTTACATGGTATGAACCAGCATAGAGATTAGCAACACCAATTTTTGTTGAAGCATTGTTAATGACTTTGCTGCCATCTTCCATAACACAAACATAGACCAGATTCCAGTTACTGCCAATGGCTAATAAAGTTTCATCAGCAGGTAATGGGTTACCATTGAGTAGAATTCCGTTCTTTAAATCGGTATAGGTTATATTAAATGTAAAAGAATGATCGCCGCTGCTGTTTGCACCACCGATGCTAACCGTCTTCATTTTAACCTGATTCGATTTGGAACCATCTGTAGCATCTGTATAAGTGTTCATAATTTCAACAGATGTAATAGCCGGGCCTACCGGGATTAACACCTCAACATCTACGCTGGGTGTATTGCCAAGTTTATAGGGTACACTTGTGGTTACGGGTATAACCAGACCCCCTTCTTTAGCATCGGCAGTGACCAGGTCTTCATTTTTATTGCAGGAATAAAAACTAAGCATGACCAATGCGATCAGTCCGATGGCACTTGTTATTCTTAATAGTTTTCTCATTGTTTTAATATTTTCATGAATGAATAAATAAATTAAGGATTAACATCCCACCAGACTTTGGTAGTCAGCAGATCTGCTCCGCCAAGTAAACTTACAGCAGCCGAAACATTTGAAGGGTTACGGGCGTACTCATCTGTCGGGAAAGTTACTCTCAATGGAATTTTCCCACCAAGAACACCTGCTGCAGCCGGAGTGAGAACCGGAATGCGGGTACGACGCCATTCGAAAGCGGATTGTAATCCCTGATCGAACATGGCGATGTATTTTTGTTCTAAAATCAGTTCAAGAGCATGATCATTTGTAATGGTAGCAGCATCGAAAAATGCAGGAGCTGCAGCATCTGTGATGTGCCATGCAAGTTCTTCTGCAACAGTATATGGATCACCAATTGATAATCCGCCATAAGTACTACCGGCATGAGCATCAAAAATTTCCTGCAGCGGAGCTTCATATTGCATGAATGAACCGGTTACACCTGCATCATAGAAAGTTTTGGCTGCTGTAATTCCACCAGGAATGTATCCTTTTAATGCGGCCTCTGCAAGAATAAACTGCAGTTCAGCATAGCTCATCAATTGACCTGGAGCAGTAGCAGCTGTAAAATAACTACCGATTTTACAGGTATTGGCAAGACCATTCCCATTAAAGGCAGCTGCCTGTGAAGAAAGTAATCCGTTTGGAAGACCTGTAAATGTATTGAGTGCTGTAGGATTAGCAAAAACCATAATTCTGTAATCGCCATAATTCGTTAGCATGTCAATGAAGTTTTCACTTACTCTGTGGTCATCACGGGTTTTGCGGTTTTCATTGATCGGATGATTGTTAGGAGCGGATCCCAGATAGGCCAGAGCTGCATTGTCAGCATTGCTTTCAAAGACAGGGTAGGTAGCAGGATCAGCAACCATTGCGCTCATTTCAGTTGTTACAAAAGAAGCATCTTTTGCACTCATACGGAGTAATAAACGTAAACGAAGAGAATTGGCAAACTTTTTCCAGCTTGAGATGTCATTATTAAAAAGGATGTCTCCACCAATTTCAAGTCCGTCAGGATCGAGAAGAGTATTGGCCGCTTTTAGCTTGGCAACCATATCACGATAAACGAATTCCTGAGAATCATATGCAGGAAGCAGTCCGGTTGGGCTTGTACCACCCTGCCATGCAGCAGAATAAGGAATCGGGCCGAATAAATCGGTTAAAACAGAGCTGATGTAGCACTGTAATACAATAGCAACACCCTGATAGTTGTTGTGATTTCTTTCAACAGCTACATTATACATGGTGTATACATCCATTCCGGAAGCAGCATATAAGCTGGTCCAGGTATTGTTGATAACAGCAAGACGTGGCATATACCGGTCTTCATCGGTATATTGAACTTTTGCCATATGCTGAACCCAGCAGGAACCCATTTCATGTCCAAGAAAAATTTCATGAACACGGTCGGTCATGCTTTCAATCGCATTGGTAAGCATCATATCAGGCGCTGCAAGCTCTGCAATTGCATTGTTTGGATCAGTATTGATTTCTTCAAAGTCCTTGGTGCAGGAATTGAATAACAGGATGCCGGCAAATAGGGCGGCTATACTGAATATTATTTTCATTTTTTTCATTGTTTGTCCTTTCTTTAAGTATGATTAAAACTTACATGAAACACTGAAACCAATGCTTCGTGCAGAAGGCAGCTGACCAAACTCAAGACCCTGAAGGTTCCCGTCGGAGAAGGATGATTCCGGATCTACGTGCGGTACTTTGCTATAAACAAGGGCCAGGTTTCTGCCGATAACGGAGAGGTTAACATCCTTCAGGTTGGTGTTGAAGAATTTTTTGAAAGTGTATCCAAAACGGAATTCACGGAATTTGATGTAACTGGCATCAAAAACAGAACCGGCTGATTTGTTGTTTTCATAAGCTGCTTTATTGTAATTCTCAGAAGTTACAACAACATCATTTGGTACATAAGTTACATTACCGTTTCCATCAATTACTTCTTTTACACCTTCGCCAACTACACCACCTTCGCGGCCAATGAGGGTTTCTTCAAGAACCCCTGCATAACGACCCCAGGTTGTTGTCATGGAATAAAGTTTTCCACCCATTCTCATGTCAAACAGGAATGATAAGTTAAATCCTTTGTAAGAGAAGTTATTTCCGATACCACCGGTCCAATCAGGCTGATAGGTTCCGAAATAGGTTAATTTCCCCTGAACTGGCAGACCATTGCGGTGAATGATGTTTCCATCACCATCTCTCAGGTAGTCATATCCGTAAATTTCACCATAAGGTTGACCCGGACGGGCGATAACCTGTGTACTCCAATAGGTACCAAGTGAATATTGTTCTACGCCTTCACTGAGTTCAACAACTTCGTTTTTGTTTTTGGCAAAGTTGAAAGAAATATCCCAGTTGAATCCATCAGGATCTTTTGATTTGATTGGGTCAATACCTAAGAAGATTTCAATACCCTTGTTGTCAATACGGCCTGCATTGATAACCTTTGTGGTATAACCACTGGCTGCAGATACCGGGATGCTGATAATCTGGTCTTTAGCCTGGCTTGAATAATAGGTTACATCCAGACTGATACGATCCATGTAGAATTTGAATTCACCACCAATTTCGATTGATGTATTCATTTGAGGTTTCAGCAGGTTGTTAGGTAAATCATTCGGAACAAACTGATTCAGATATTTTGTGGATGAATTCCAGCCATCACCGAAGCTAAGAGTAGGATACAATTTATAAGGATCAGTATCTCCTCCGACCTGAGCCCATCCAAGACGAACTTTACCATAGGATAATACCTTGCTTTCAATTTTAAATACATCTGTGAATACAGTGCTTAACGCTACAGATGGATAGAAATAAGCCCAATCGCCTTTTGGCAGAGTACTTGACCAGTCTTCGCGACCTGTGAAATCAAGATAGAACCCTTTTTTCCAGGCAACCTGACCTGAGAAATACAAACTGTTAATTCTTCTGTGTGTATTGGCATTCTGAGCACGCAAAGGAACGCGGGAGTTGGAAACATTATAAACGCCGGGAACAGCAAGTTCATCAGCAGCACCAAATACCCTTGAAGTATATTGATCCATTCTGTTACCACCAAAATTGAAACTCATTTCCATATTTTTGGGTAAATCTCTGCGATACATGAAAAGGAAATCGGAGTTGATTTCACGGAATGTACGTAATTCTTCAGAATAAGAACCAAATTCATTATCAATATCGGTGGCAGCAATACGGCTGGTATTGAAATTTGAATAATAATCCATACCTGTTCTTACATAACCAGTCAAATTATCTGTAAATTGATAGGTGATTTTACCATTTCCGATAAGCCTGTTACGTTCCATACCATTTGTATTTTCATACAAAGTGAAGTAAGGGTTATTATGATAATTGTAATTCCAGTTATATTTAGTACCATCTGCATTTCTGTAATTCTTCAGACCTGTAATATCAACCTGACGGCCAAACCAGTTTAATTGCTGGAATACATTCTGTGCGTCATACCCGTAACCTGGCATATTATCACTTTTTGCGTTGATATAATTAACCGAGGTTGAAATGTTGAGTTTTGCTGCAGGGTTTGCAGAAGCTCCGATGGAAATGGTTTTCTTTAAAAGATCGGTGTTGGGAACCATACCGAACTGAGCATTGTCTGTAAAGGCCAGACGGAAACTTGCATTTTCACCGGATCCGGTAATGGCAAAGTTATTGGTCATTGTACGACCTGTATTCAGGAAGTCTTTTACGTTATCAGGATGAGAAATCCAGGGGGTTGCTGTTCTCACACCGTTGGCGTCAACCGGAGAATCAAACTGTGGAATATTTAGACCTGCATCCAGTTTTGGACCCCAGCTCTCGTCAGTTCCATCATTGGTTCCACCACCGGCGCCATCAACAAATTCAAATTCTCCACTTGAACCCTGTCCATATTCATTCTGATATTTCGGCAAACGAAGCGGGGTTTCCCAGGTAGTGGTATTGCTGAATTCAACACCCCAGCCTTTTGATTTCATCCCTTTCTTCGAACCTGATTTGGTTGTGATAAGAATGACTCCGTTAGCAGCACGTGAACCATAAAGAGCAGCTGCATTCGGTCCTTTTAACACAGAAATGTTTTCAATGTCATTCGGGTTGATATCCGTAGCTCCTGAACCTCTGTTAACACCTTCATTTTCAGTGTTTCCGAAGTTTGAATTACTGATGGGAACTCCATCCACAACAAACAATGGCTGATTATTTCCACCTAAGGAAGAAACTCCGCGTAATACAATACGTGATGAAGCTCCAACTGCGCCGGAACTGTTTGTAATCTGAACTCCGGAAATCCTACCCGTAAGTGCATTGATCACATTCGATTCCCTGGCCTTGGTGATTTCCTCACCCTGCACATTTTGCACTGAATATCCAATGGCTTTTTTATCCCTGGAAATCCCAAGTGCTGTAACCACAACTCCTTCCAGAGCCTTTGATTCCGGCTCCATCTCTACATTAACAACATTTCCTGCACCTAAAGTAACTTCAACAGATTTCATCCCTACAAATGAAATCATCAAGACATTCTTGTCCTTAGGAACAGTTAAGGCGAACTTACCATCATTGTCGGTTATGACCCCAATGGTGGTTCCTTTAACCAAGACTGTGGCTCCGGGGATACCGAGACCATCCTCCGAACTGGTTATCTTACCCGTTATGGAACGCTGGGCAAAGATAGCCGTTAGCCCGACGAACATCATCAAGGCTAGTAAAAGCGTACGTTTTCTCATCATGTTGGTTTTTGGTTAATTAATAGTTAAACATCTGGTTCTTAATATCATAAGCAAATACATCTCCGATGTTAAATCGAAAATGTGATCATATTTGTGGAATAATAATTTTCTATCGTTCCTATATCCTAATATGCCATGGCCAATGGCGCAGCCAATTTAGAAATAATTTTTTCTCACTTAACAAAATTTAAGAAAAAATTAACCAGAAATTTTTATGACTATGTAAGTGTCTGATAACCAAAATCTAAAAATAAAAAAGCAGGGAATATCCCTGCTTTTTTAACAATAAATTAAGATTTTTGTCTTTTATTATTCCAGAATACCAACAGCTTTTTCTACTTCTTCCAGTATTTCGCATGACTTAACCAAGGCTTTCATTTTGTTGTGATCGTCGTACAATGGACGGTCAATATCCAGATAATCAACATACTTGCGAATCACACTGTGTGCGATTTGGGTGCCTTTGCCAAATTCATACTTTTGCTCATCATATTTCTGGCGCAAGTCCAATGCCTGTGCAGCTGCAAAAAGTTCGATCCCAAGGATTCCATAGGCATTATCCAGAATCTGAATATTCTTCAGTGCTGTATTGAAGCCCATCGATACAAAGTCTTCCTGATCAGCAGCAGCCGGAATGGATTGGATACTCGCTGGCATGGATAGAATTCGTTGCTCAACAATCTGCATATCAGCAGTATACTGGCTTAACATCAATCCGCTGAACATACCGGCACCTTTGGTAAGAAATGGAGGTAAACCAACACTGAGAGCCGGATTGTTTAGGCGGTTCATGCGGCGTTCGGATAAAACACTCACCATTGTAATACAATATCCTACCATATCCATGGGTACAGAAATCGGACTGCCCTGGAAATTAGCCCCACTTAATTGCATATTTTCTTCCGGGAAGAAAATCGGGTTGTCGCAAACACCATTCAACTCAATTTCAACTTGTTCGCGGGCCCACCTTACAGCGTCGTGTGCAGCACCAATTACCTGAGGGGTTGAGCGCATACTATAGGCATCCTGAACTTTAACTTTGATGCGGCTTTCAGCCAGATCGCCTCCGGCAGTTACTTTGCGGATAGCAGCAGCACTGCGGACTCCACCAGGGAAGCCGCGTACTTCAAGGATTCTGGCGTTATAAGGTTTTAAATTGGCTTTTAATGCTTCTAACGATAATGCACAGGCAATTTCGGCCTGTTTCAGCCAGCGGTTGGTGTCATAGATCATCAGGGCAGCCATGGCTGTCATCACATTGGAGCCGTTAATGGCTGCAAGTCCGTCTCTTGCCTGCAATCCCGGAATTGGGATGCCGGCGCGGTCCATAGCTTCTTTCCCATTGAGTAATTCACCCTGATAAAAAGCCTGCCCTTCTCCCATTAATAACAAGGCGATTTGTGACATCGGAGCCAAATCTCCACAAGCACCAACCGAACCTTTGTTGCAGACAAAGGGAACTACGTCCTTGTTCAACATATCAACGTATGTTTGGGTAATTTCAATCCTGCATCCCGAATTGCCATGGGCATGTACATTAATACGTCCCAACATGGCTCCCCGAACGATTTCCAGGGGTAGGGCTTCACCAATTCCTGCAGCATGATTGTAGATGAGATATTTCTGAAAATCTTGAACCTGATCATCATTCAGAACAACTTCACTGAATTCGCCGATTCCGGTATTCACGCCATACATGATCTCATGCGCTGCGATTTTCCGTTCGAGCATTGCCCTGCATGCGTTGATCTTTTTTACAGATTCGGGATGTAATTCGATTTTTTCCCCATAACGGGCAACTTTAACCAGTTTCTCAATTGTCAGTCCTGCACCATTTATAATATGTGTCATGATTTTTGTTTTTAAAGGTTTTCACTCCAATCCGAAAATATTCTCAGACGTAGTGATTAATAATTTTTAATATAGGTGAACCCGGGGTAAGGAATTACCCCGCAAAGAAGATTAAAAACAGAGGCCGGTGCGGTTGATCTGTATTTTAAAATTGAGTAACCAGCTGTAAATCATGGCTGAATATTTACTGCGAAATTAGGGGGTTTCTCCGAATATAAAAAGCTCTTTGAGATATTCTGTAAGTTTTTCTTTTTCAAGGATAATCTGATTGCCTGTAAGCATATTTTTTAACTTCAGTTGTCCACTGGCAATTTCATCTGAACCGGTTAGCAGTACATAGGGAATTTTCTTCTGATCAGCATATCCGAATTGCTTTTTCATGCCTGCTGATTCAGGGTAAATTTCAGCCGGGATTTCATGTCGCCGCAATTCTTTAAGCAATTCCAGAGAGTAATATTCCTCCTCATTTCCGAAGTTGGTTACAAGAATGAATGTGTGTCCGAGAACTTCATCTGGAAACAAACCCAATTCATTCAGAACATCATAAATGCGATCGGCTCCAAATGAAATACCAACTCCTGAAACATCTTTTAAACCAAATACGCCTGTCAGATCATCATAACGACCACCGCCACAAATACTGCCAATAGCAACATTTTTGGCTTTCACCTCGATAATTGCTCCGGTATAATAATTCAATCCCCGGGCCAGGGTCAGATCCAGCTGAACGTGATGGCCGGGTTGAATCCTGTTAAGATATTGAAAAACAGTTTTTAACTCATCAACTCCCTTGCTTCCGGTTTCATCGTTGGCAAACAAATTGGTTAGTGTAGAAAGTTTTTCTTCATTGGTCCCGCTGAGTTCGAGGATGGGTTGCAGCTTTTGAATAGCATCTTCAGCAAGTCCACCCACACGAAGCTCATTAATAACTCCCTCAATTCCGATTTTATCAAGTTTGTCAATTGCAACAGTAATTGTGATCAGACGGGCAGATTCTCCAATCAGGTTTGCAATGGCTGAAAGAATTTTCCTGTTATTCAGATGAATAGATACTTCTGTACCCAGATTATGAAATACTTCCTCAATAATTTGAATGAGTTCAGTTTCATACAGCAGTGAATTGCTGCCGATAACATCCACATCGCATTGGTAAAACTCACGGTAACGCCCTTTCTGAGGCCTGTCGGCACGCCAGACAGGCTGTATCTGGTAGCGTTTAAAAGGAAACTGAATTTCATTCCGGTGCTGAACAACATATCTGGCAAATGGCACAGTTAAATCATATCGTAAACCTTTTTCTGAGATTTTGGATGTAATTGATGCGCTTTGGATTGGTCCGGTTACCTGACCTTCCTCATTTATTATTCCGCCCGAAACAAGAAAATCACCGGAATTTAAAATTTTAAAGAGTAATTTATCCCCTTCATCCCCGTATTTGCCAAGTAGTGTGCTAAGGTTTTCCATGGCAGGGGTTTCAATGGGTTGATACCCATACACCTGAAATGTACTGCGAATAGTATTAAAAATGTAGTTGCGCCGGGCCATTTCGATCGGACCAAAATCGCGGGTTCCTTTGGGTATTGAGGGTTTGGACATAGTATTCGTTCGTTTTAGAGCCTGCTTTGCCAATTGTTTTTACAATCCTTTGTATTTGATGCGGTGTGGGGTTAAATCCGAGAAACGTTTTTTTCTATTTTCCTCATAATCCGTGTAGCCGCCTTCAAAGAAGTAAACCTGAGAATCCCCTTCAAAGGCAAGAATGTGGGTCGCTACCCGGTCGAGGAACCAGCGGTCGTGTGAAATGACAACTGCACATCCTGCAAAATTATCAAGTCCTTCTTCCAATGCTCTGAGTGTATTAACATCGATGTCATTGGTTGGCTCATCAAGTAACAGCACATTGCCTTCTTCTTTCAGTGTAAGCGCAAGATGCAACCTGTTCCGCTCTCCGCCCGACAGCACACCACATTTCTTTTCCTGATCTGCCCCTGTGAAATTAAAGCGTGCAATATAGGCACGGGCATTGATTAAGCGGCCACCAACCTGAATATTATCGGCTCCTCCGGAAATGACCTGATATACAGACTTTTCGGGATCGATATCTGCATGCGACTGGTCAACATAAGCCAGCTTAACAGTTTCTCCTGTAATAAAACTGCCTTTATCCGGCGTTTCAACACCCATAATCATACGGAACAGGGTTGTTTTTCCAGCTCCGTTTGGTCCTATAATTCCAACAATGCCGGCAGGAGGGAGGGCAAAGGTAAGATCTTCAAATAGTAGTTTTTTGCCAAATGCTTTAGCTACATGATCCACTTCTATTACCTGATTTCCAAGGCGTGGACCATTCGGAATGTAAATTTCGAGTCTTTCTTCCTTTTGTCTGGAGTCTTCACTCATCATTTTTTCGTAAGCATTCAAACGCGCTTTTCCTTTAGCCTGGCGGGCTTTCGGACTCATTCGTACCCAGTCGAGTTCCCGTTCAAGGGTTTTTCGCCTGCGGGATTCTGTTTTTTCTTCCTGAGCCAGTCTGTTGGATTTCTGTTCAAGCCAGGACGTGTAATTACCCTGCCATGGAATACCTTCTCCACGATCGAGTTCCAGAATCCAACCGGCTACATTGTCGAGGAAATACCGGTCATGGGTAATGGCAATAACGGTTCCTTTATATTGTTGCAGGTGCATTTCCAGCCACTGGATAGATTCAGCATCCAAATGGTTTGTAGGCTCATCCAATAACAGAATATCAGGCTCCTGTAACAAAAGACGGCAAAGGGCAACCCTGCGGCGCTCACCTCCCGATAAATGTTTGATGGGTTCATCCGGCTCCGGACAACGCAGCGCATCCATGGCCCGTTCCAGTTTATTATCCAGTTCCCAGGCATTATGCTGATCGAGCAGTTCAGTGAGTTCTCCCTGCCGTTGAATCAGTTTATCCATCTCCTTATCGGTCATGGGTTCCGAAAAACGATTGTTGACCTCTTCATATTCTTTTAATAAGTCAACCGTTTCCTTTACACCTTCTTCAACAATTTCCCTTACAGTTTTGGAGTCATCAAGCTCAGGTTCCTGAGCCAGCATTCCGATAGAATGCCCGGGAGAATAAACAACCTGTCCCTGAAAAGACTTTTCAATACCGGCAATGATTTTGAGCAGGGTCGATTTTCCACTGCCATTCAAACCGATGATGCCAATTTTGGCTCCATAAAAAAAAGACAGGTAAATGTCTTTCAGAACCTGTTTATGCGGTGGGAAAATTTTGCTTACCCCCACCATTGAGAAAATAATTTTGTGATCGTCTGCCATATGAAATTATGAATTTTGAATAATACGGGTCAGCTCCCGGTTTGTGATTTCCCAGTTAAAGTTTTTTAAAACAAAATTGTGTCCGGCACTGGCAATCTGATCTGCAAAAGTAGGATTATCCAGCAGATTTATGATAGCATTGGCATATTCTTCGGGATCATTACAGACAATAATTTCGGAACCATGTTGCGCTTTCAGGGCAGCATTGGCAAGTTGACTTGTGATACAAGGCAAATTCATGGCCATGGCTTCCAGTAGTTTATTCTGTAATCCGGTTCCTATTTGCATCGGGGCAATGAAAATTCTTGACTGATTATAGCTATCCCGGATATCATCCTGCCAGCCACTTATTTGGATATTTTCACATGCTCTGGCCAGAAGTTGACCGGAAGGACTGGCCCCGGCAATCAGAACCCTGACTTTTTTGCCTGCTTTATTTAATAGTGGTATAATTTTATCGATCAGGTAAATAGCACTGTTTACATTCGGAGGATATTGCATATTGCCTGTAAAGACCAGATCATTCACTTTTTCGGAAGGAACAGGTTTGAAATATTCAAAATCAACACCATTTGGAATGATGTGAATTTTATTCCTTTCCGGATGGGGAATAAAATCACGATCGGGTTCAGAAATAATTGTTTTCTGGTCAAATTTATCAAATACAGCAGATTCGTATTTAAGCAGGCGACGGTATTCAATTTTCAAAACCCAGCGGAAATACCAGGGTGCAATGGCGATTCGTCTTTCTACTCCCTTTGAAAATACATCCTGATAATCAATTGTTTTCGGAATGTCAAAGTCCATTCCATATGCTGCTGTCCGGATTAGTTGACAATACAGGTAGTCAGGATTAAGTTCCTGCTTCTTTTTCAATATTTGCTTTGCAGCTTTACATGAATAAAAATAGCCGATCTGAAGAGGTTTGCCAAGAAAAAATGCTTTCAGAACATTCAGCAAAATTCCAAACCTGCTTAAATTAAAAACAGTAAATGTGGCCGTAAAGGGCTTTAGAACCGCTGCGGCATCGGGATGAATCCGGGAATCATTTAAACAGAATAAGTGAATACTGAAGTTTTTCGACAATACCTTTATCTGATTGAATGCCCGTAACTTATCTCCTTTATCGAGAGGAAAGGGTACACGTGGTAATATTATAAACAATTGTTTCACCGTGAAGCTTGTAAGCGTTGATAAAACTGAAGGAGTTTGTCAATAATATTCGGATTATAATGATCAGATAAAGCAAGTTTTCTTGCGTTATCTCCCAATGTTTTGCACAATTCCGGATTTTCGATTAATGTGATGACTGCTTTTATAAACCGTTCAGCATCATCAGCCACAAGCATGTGAACACCTTTTTGATAGGCAATTCCGTTGGCCCCTGTCTGAGTTGTTATGATTGCTTTGCCTGCAAGCATTCCCTGAATGATTTTTATCCGGATACCACTTCCTGAAAAGAGGGGAACAATCATGATCCTGTTCTGAGCCATAAATTCATCTGAATCCGGAACTTCTCCTGCAATGAAAACACCTTCCTGGCTGTGAAACTTCAACCAGTTTGGCATTTTGCGGCCGGCCAGATTCAGGCAGATATCCGGATAACGCTGGTGAATAGTGGGCCATACATGTTTCAGAAACCATTTAATCCCTTGTTCATTGGGAATCCAGTTCATAGATCCGATATGGAAAATACTTAAGGGAGAAAGGTCTTTATTCTCTACTCTGTCAGGCATCTCATTAATTCCGAATGGAATCAGCTCGGTTGCAGATTTTCCCGGAAGACCTGAAAAATAGGCATGGTCATCCGGAGAAATACTGGCGATCCCATCTACCTTGTACCGGATAGCTTCTTCATATTTTTTAAGTGTTCCTGACAGACTTTTTAATGCAATTTTTTTGAAGGGATTATAGGTCTCACGGGCAAGTTGAAGCCAGATCAGATGTTCAATGTTATGAGCTCTGAGTACAATGGGTGCTTTGGAATATTCCCTGATTGTCTCAATATAAGGACTCATAAACAGTGTTTCAAGCTGTACAATGTCGAATGATTCGGTCTGAAGTGTTAAAATAAGTTTCTCTCTGAATTCTTTATTATCAAACCGGCTGACATGATATGACCGACCCTTGATCAGGTCAGAAATTAAAGCTAAGGGTTTGATGTCCAAATCAAAGTAAATTGATTCCAGGCCGGTCTGACGGATATATTCAGCCGGAATTTTGTTCGTGTCAAAGTTGAATTTATGGGATTCTACAGCGAGTACTTTGACAGAATGACCGGTTTCCATGAGCCCTGAGATCAGTGCATTCATTGCAATCGGGCTGCCTTCAACCGGAGGGTAGGGTAGTTTGTTACAGAGAAAAAGAATCCGCATCGTTTTTCTTTTTAGTTTTTGTCGGGAAAATCCTGCTTACTCCTTTTTTCCATGCATCTGCATCCACCAATGGGGAATCAGAAGTAGCTTTAATCGTTAAAAATACACCAATTGGCAGAAAAACGAGGGAGGCAATCCACATACCCTGCCAGGCAGGAAGTACACCTTCCCTGCAAAATTTTTCGCCTGTAATCGACAAAATATGAAATACAACAAAGAATAATACAGAGAAAACAACAGGCATTCCAAACCCTCCTTTACGGATAATTGCACCCAGGGGTGCTCCGATAAAAAAGAGAATCAGACAGGCGAGGGAGAGGGTGAACTTCCGCTGAACCTCGATTTCATAGCGGTATAGCTTTTCAGACCGTTGATCTATTTCTGTTTTAAAAAATCCAATATTCTCCTTGGTATTCCGGGTATTATTTACAGCTCCCTCAATAATGCGGGAACGTTCTTCAGCAGGAAAGTTGTCCAGAAATACTGTTTCTAAAGGCTTTAAAGTGTCCTGAAGAGGATTTCTGACTGTTTTCTTGCGGGAAAGATGCAAAAAACTGCGCCAAACCTGGTCCTGCATTTCAGATTTTCGTAAATAAATTTTACCGGATAAAGAATCCTCTGCTTTGGATAATTGTTTAAGGTTAAGCATTTGATAATGAGATCGGAAAAGATCTTCATTTGTACGGCTCATGGCAAAAGCACTCAGGTCGAATAACTGTTGATTCTCTTTAAATTTAGTTCGCTGAAAAGGTCTTCTTCTGGCGTAGTTCTGCTGATCAGTCTTCTCCTGATAGTTCACACCGTTATACAACTTGAAAACAAGGCCTTTCTTGTTATCTGTAAGTTGCATCGTTCCCCACTCAGCAGATGTAACATTGATATTACCCATTCGTGCTGTGTGGTTGTAAATTTTTATATTGCGTATAGTCTTCCCGTCATTGTCCTTTTTTCCAACCCGGATTACATATCCGTCGATCCCGTCATAAAACATACCTTCTTTGATATTCAGGGCAAGTTTTTGCTCTCTGACATCATATAATATGGAATGAAACTTCAGGTTTGCATAGGGCAATACATTATTGGAAAAGTAAAACGCTACCCCGCTAATGATAATCGACAGAATTACGAGAGGGGCCATCACCTTTTTAAGGGAAATCCCGGCTGCCTTTATGGCAACCAGTTCATAATGTTCTCCCAAATTCCCAAAAGTCATCAATGAGGAAAGCAAAATTGCCAGTGGCAAAGCAAGTGGGACAAACGTGGATGATGCATAAACCAAAAGTTTGGCGATGATATACCATTCCAACCCCTTTCCAACAAGATCATCAACGTATTTCCATAAAAACTGCATCAACAGTATGAAGATTGCTATGAAAAAAGTCATAACCAGCGGACCAATATAAGCCTTGAGTATAAGAATGTGAATTTTTTTCATAGCAGCAACATTAGCCTTGTTGCAAAGATATGAGATTATTCCCATACATTTGCCCTTAAACAGGAGCTATATGAAACTAAGTGTCGTTGATGACAGCAGATCACGCATGCTATTTCTTGATGTTGCAAGAGTAATTTACAAAAATGATCCGCATTGGGTGTGTCCGCTTGATGATGAAATCGAAGGGATATTCAACCCTGAAACCAATGTTTTTTTTAAAAATGGTGAAGCCTGCAGGTGGATTCTTACAAATGATTCCGGGGAGTTGATAGGCCGGGTCGCTGCGTTTATTAATAATCTGAAAGCGCACAATTATCAGCAACCGACTGGTGGTATGGGCTTTTTTGAATGCATTGATAATCAGGAAGCCGCATTTCTTTTATTTGATACTTGTAAAGAATGGCTTTCCGAAAAAGGCATGCAGGCCATGGACGGGCCGATTAATTTCAGTGAAAATGATAACTTCTGGGGATTACTGGTTGAAGGTTATATGCATCCAAGTTATGGGATGCCCTATAACTTTCCTTACTACCAAAAATTCTTTGAGGACTATGGATTTAAGCATTATTTTGAGCAGGTTTCCAATCACCTGAATCTCAATAAACCATTTCCTGAACGTTTCTGGAAAATTGCAGAGTGGGTTATGTCAAGACCCGGGTATCGTTTTGAGCATTTTAAACTGAAAGATGCTGAAAAATACATCCTGGATATGAAAACCGTATATGATACAGCCTGGCAATTTCATGAAAACTTTACCCCTCTTGATGAAAAGTTTTTAATGGAAAGCCTCCGGAAGGCAAAAGATTTTCTGATTGAGGAGTTTATATGGTTTGTTTATCATGAAAATGAGCCTGTTGGTTTTCTGGTTATGTTCCCGGATGTGAATCAGATTCTGAAACGTTTTAATGGTAAAATGAATCTGATCAATAAGTTAAGGTTCTTGTATTTTAAGAAATTCAACGGATTTACCCGGGCCAGAATCACAATAATGGGCGTTGTTCCGCAATATCAGCGCATGGGCCTCGAATCCGGTATTTTCTGGCATCTCCGTAAAGTGTTTGACCGCCGTTCAGCCTACCATGAAATTGAACTGTCCTGGGTTGGAGACTTCAATCTCAAGATGAGGAAACTGCATGAATCAGTGGGTGCTGACTTTGCTAAAAAGCACATTACCTACCGCAAAATTTTTACAGAAATTCCTGCTGATCAAAAATATACAGCCATTCCTGTCGATACCAAAGATAAATTTCTGGATGAAACAAAGTAATTGATTTTTTTACGATATTTGGATACACCAAAAAATATCCGGATATGAAAAAATCGCTACTGTTTTGCACACTTATTCTGTTAACTGCCTGCGTTTTCGGTCAGAATACCCAGGTAAAGAGTTCTTTCAAACAGACACTGAAGCCTCATTTCTTCAGGACTATTCCAATGGATCCGCCTGGAACAAAAAATCCTGTATATCCCCAGAATCATTTTCAGCAGAATTCTGTTCAGCAGCCCAATGCTGTTACCATTATTGATCTGGGGCAATCAGCAAATGCCTATGGATTTTATGGCGGAAACCGCACGTATATCTGGGCCGACAATGATGTGAATGCAGTAAGTTTTGTACATCGTATGGTAGCAGATGGTGGCTATGGTGGTCATCGGATTGCATATGACATTTCCCAAAATGGAGGAGAATCCTGGAAAAATAACATCCGGATTTATGAACCCATCGGACCAGGAGGTACCTACCCGCTTGCAGCTGGTCGTTATCCACAGGGAGGAATATATAACCCTTCCGGTAACATGACTCCCGGCAATGCCTTCTTTACCTATTTTATTCCTACGCTTGATGGCAGCAATGGGGATACCTGGGGAGGCTACGCTTACGGAGTGCATAAACTCGACTCGACGCTTGCTTATACCCAACACAATCTGAGTGCACATGATGCCTTTAAACAGAATGTCCCGGATGCCTTCACGATACTGCCCAACGGATCTTTCTTTGCTGCAGATCCTGCAGTTACCGGTGGAATTGCTTCAAACTATAACGATTCCATGATACTTTCAAAAGGCAGTTTTAATGCTGTAAGCCACGATTTTGAAGTGACTCAGTCTCTGTTTTACCTGCCTGTTGATAAGTATATTTCAGATACGAAGATCGCTTTTGCTCCCGACGGAAACACTGGTTTTTTGTCCGTATTGTCACATCATGATTATACTTTCGAAACAGATTCCGTTTTTTATCCAATCCTATACAAAACAACGGATGCCGGGAATACCTGGTCGGCACCCATTTTTGTTAAATTGTGGGGCCCCGATGGTCTTGACGGGATAAAAAACTGGCTCACGGATTCAATGCTGGGCGCATTTTTCGAACCACCAGTACCTGCACGCGATGAGGTCAGCTATACAACCGCCTGGGAACACGACCTGGTAGTTGACATGAACGGAAACCCGCATATTTGTGTGGTCATCGGAATCTCCGGCGGAGCATGGAATATTTACACCCCGCGGGATTATATCGCTGTTTTTGATATTTACTCAACCGACGGAGGAACTTCCTGGCTTGCACTTCCTTTGGATTCACTGAAAACATTTGATGGTCTTTTCGGCGGAACCGGCGGTATTACCGAATACAACAGGGTGCAAATCAGCCGTACTCAGGATGGATCAAAACTGTTTTACTCCTGGCTGGATACAGAAACCGATGGGATTACGGATAATGTTGAACCCAATATCTACTGTAAAGGGTTTAGTGTTCCCACCAGTAAAACAACCAAAACCTTCAACGTGACAAAATTTACTCCGGCTTATGCTCAGGCTTTCATGGGGTCTCAATCCCATATGGTTTTCAGTCAGGGTGGTACCTATACCATTCCTTTTGTTTATCAGGAAATGAGTCCGGTAGCCCCGGCTGATCCCGTTCAGTATAAATACATCCACAACTTCAAAATTCTGGATGCTGATTTTGTCGGAATAGATCAGATTGAAACTTCTGGTTTTATCGTATCTGAGGCCTGGCCAAATCCAGCCAATAATTCAGTTTCATTTGAGCTAAACTTAACGAAATCAATGCCTTGCCGGTTTACTGTATATTCTTTACCTGGTCAGGAAATATTCAGAAGTTCACCCAAAACCCTTGCCACTGGCTCCACTTCAGTTAATATTGATGTAAGTGCTTGGAAATCAGGTGTATACTTTGTTTCTTTCACCCTGGGGTCGAATACACAGACGAAAAAAATCATTGTCCGCTAAAATTTCATGCTGTTTTGATATTATTCAACAAAATTGCGTATTTTTGCATTGAAGGAAATTTATATCAAAACTTAAATAAACATTAATTATTAACCAAATCAAAGCGACATGAAAAAACTCTTACTCATCAGCCTCGCTCTTATGATTGCAATAGGTGTTAATGCTCAACAAAAAGGAAAGCATACCTTCAATCCGAATAAGAATGTGGCCGTAAAAAAACCGGTGAAAGCCACTGACGAATCGACAAACATGCTCGAGAAAAAAGCAAATCCAACTGTAAAATCAGGACTTGCCGCTCAGGAAACCAAAATTGGTGGAACCCGTTATGACCTTCAGTCAAATAATTCTACCCAGAATCGTATTTATCGTTTTGCTGACGGTTCAATCGGTGCTGTATGGACATTCGGTCTTGTAGATCCTGGTTATGCAGATCGCGGAACCGGTTACAATTTTTATGATGGAGCTGCATGGGGTGCTGAACCAACACAACGTATTGAAGACGTAAAAGTTGGCTGGCCAAGCTACAGTGCCTGGGGTCCTTCAGGTGAAATCGTTACAACCCACACCGGATCAGCTGCCGGTATTAAAATTGCCAAAAGAGCTACCAAAAATTCAGGTACATGGGAATTATCAACCAGAACAGGTCCTGCAGGAAATGAAAACCTCTTATGGCCACGTTCAGTTACCAGTGGTACAAACAATGAATTCCTGCACTTAGTTGGTTTAACAGCTCCTGTTGCCAATGGCGGTACTGCTTACAATGGACAAGATGGTTCATTACTGTATTCCCGTTCAAACGACGGTGGTGCTACCTGGCAGGTTAATAATGTTCAGTTCCCGGGAACTGATACCAATTACTACCTTGCTTTAGGTGGTGATAATTATTCTTTTGCTCAGCCAAAAGGAAACAATATCGCTTTCTTATATGGTGAAGATTGGGCTGATATGTTCCTCATGAAATCAACCGATAACGGAACAACCTGGACCAAAACCATGGTTTTCCAACATCCTTATCCAAAGTTCAAAGAATCAACTACGCTTGTAACCGATACCCCATGGGTTGTTGACGGTTCAACCAATGTTGTACTTGATAACAATGGAAAAGCTCATGTATTCTTTGGTTGCATGCGCGTTCTCAATGATGACCTTACCGATGGTACAACTTCTTATTTCCCATATTCTGATGGTATCGGATACTGGAATGAAGATATGTCTCCTTTAACAACTACCAATCCTGACTTATTGGATGTTACAAATCAGCTTGTAGCTTATACCCAGGATGTGAATGGTAATGATACCATTTTCGAATTTGTTGATGTAGCACTTTATTTCCTCTCCATTTCTTCAATGGCCAATGCTACCATTGATGATGATGGTAACATCTTCCTTTTCTATACCTCTGTTATGGAAAATCTTGATAATGGAAACCAAAACTATCGTCACGTTTACGGTCGTGCTTTTGCCGATGGTTACTGGCATGATTTTGTAGATGTTACAGGTAGTATCATCCACAATTTTGACGAATGCGTATTCCCTTCAGTTGCTGCTTCTTCAGATGACTTTTGCTACGTTGTTTTCCAGGCTGACGAAGAGCCGGGTCTGAGCGTAAGAGGTGATGAAGATCCTGCTACCGATAACAGCATTATCCTCTCCAAAATTGCTAAAGCTGACCTGCTTGTTGGTATCAACAAACCGGAAACCTTTATCAATTCTGTTAGCCAGAATATGCCGAATCCTGCAAACGGAACAACTCAGTTCGTTGTTAACCTTGCCAAAGCAAGCAAAATGGGTGTTGAACTCAGCAATGCTGTAGGACAAAAAGTATTCAGTATTCCTTCTACTCAGGCAACTGCTGGTTTCCATACCATCACCCTTGACCTGAATAACCTGACTCCTGGTCTGTATTTCTATACAGTAACCGCCAATGGTCATCAGGTAACAAAGAAAATGATCGTTCAGTAATTCACTGTTCCATGATTTTGAAAAGGCATCCCATCCGGGGTGCCTTTTTCATTTTATTCAAATTGATACAGTCGCTTTGCATTTTTTTTAATAGATTTGTAGAGCACAAAACACAACAGCTATGAAAAAAACCTTACTTTTTTTATCAATTATGGCCTTTGGAGTGATGACATTCGGTCAGCAATCCAATCAGGGGAAAGTTTCTGTTCAGTCTAAAAAGGATCTGGCATTGAAAAAACCTTCCATGAAAGCCGTGAAGGAATACATGAACACCAAAGAATCCGATGTACGTGTACCCTATAAACCGAAAGCAACACCCAGTGAAACCGTACTTGGAACTACACGGTATGACCTCCAGACAAACCAGGCTACCCAGAACCGAATTTACCAATATGCCGATGGTAAAATTGCTGCAGTATGGACCCGTGGATTGAATGACCCCGGTTATGCCGATCGTGGTACCGGTTACAATTATTTTGACGGGACCCAATGGCAAAGCCCACCCGCTGCCCGCATCGAAAGTTCAAAAACCGGCTGGCCATCCTATGCACCCCTGGGTACAGATGGAGAAATCGTTACAGCCCACCACAGTACGCTGGGATTGGTTGTTTCGAAAAGAACCCCGCGTTTTACCGGAACCTGGACAGAGAGCATTTTAGCAGGCCCGGCAGGTTCTGTCGATATCTCCTGGCCTCGTCTGGTTACATCCGGTGCCAATCATAATACAGTGCATGTTATTGCAACAACCTATAACGAATATTTAGGACAAAATTTCGCCTTGCTTTATTACCGTTCACTCGATGGCGGAAACACCTGGGATCAGCAACATGTTATTCTCCCCGGAACCGGAGATGCTGATTATGAAGGATATAGTGGTGATTCCTATGCTTTTGCCGAACCCAGAGGTGATACGGTCGCTTTCGTTGTTGGCGATAACTGGATCGATATGTTCCTGATGAAATCTGTTGATGGTGGTACCACCTGGACAAAAACCGTGATCTTCCAACATCCATATCAACATTTTGATGAAACGCTGACCCTGGTTACCGATACCCCAACCGTTACCGATGGTGCCATTGCCGTTGCCCTGGATAAACACGGGAAAGCCCATGTTTCATTTGGTTTGATGCGGGTCCTCAATGATGACTTAACCGATGGAACTACTTCCTTCTTCCCGTTTACCGATGGTTTGGGATATTGGAATGAAAACATGCCAACCATGACCAGCCTGAAATACGAAGACCTCGAAGTGGCAGGAAATCTGATTGGATGGACACAGGACCTGAATGGAAATGATACTGTTCTTGAGTTTGTGGATGCTGCAACCTATTATATGTCTGTTACCAGTATGCCGAATCTTACAGTCGATGAAAATGACCGTGTATATGCATTTTTTACTTCTATTATGGAAGGTTATGATAATGGAAATCAGAATTACCGCCATGTGTATGGAAGAGCATTTGCTGATGGTTACTGGCATCCGTTTATTGATATCACCGGAACCATTTTTCACAACTTCGACGAATGTGTATTCCCGAATGTAGCCTATAACACTGACAACAATCTCCATGTTATCTTTCAGGCCGATGAAGAACCCGGTTTATCCATCAGAGGTGATGAGGATCCTGCAACCGATAATAATATCATTTATTCCAAAGTTCCAAAACAGGATTTACTGGTTGCCGGAATCAATTCAATTGATAACACAATTTCAAGCGTTAGTCAGAACTTCCCGAATCCGGCCTCAACAATGGCAAATGTTGTTATTCAGTTGAATAAAGCTTCGGATTTAGGCATTGAAGTATGCAATTTCACCGGACAAAAAGTACTGGAGCTTCCGGCAATGAATGCAGCAGCCGGAGTACATCAATTAAGCTTCAGTGTTGAAAAATTAAGCCCCGGAATTTATTTCTACACCGTTCTTTCAGGCAATCAGAAAGTAACGAAGAAAATGATTGTTCAATAAATGATCCCATGAAAAAAATAATTCTACTCTCAATAGTAATCTTGTTTGGATTCGGAATCCATGCTCAGCAGGCTTCCTTTAAAATTCATCCAAAATTGAATCAGGCAGTTAAACGACCAGGCCTGAATGCAACAGAAGTTGCTCCGATCATCCCTGCTATGATCCCGAATCGCACCGTTGCGGCAGCACCTACAGAAAATGTGATCGGAACAACCCGCTATGACTTACCCTCTAATCAGGCTACCCAAAACCGGCTTTATCGTTTTCCGGATGGTACCATTGGTGCCACCTGGACCTTTGGCCTGGTTGATCCGGGTTTCGCCGATCGCGGAACCGGGTATAATTATTTTGACGGCACTTCCTGGGGCCCAAACCCCACGCAGCGCATCGAAAGTATCCGTACGGGTTGGCCTTCTTATGTTCCCTATGGAGCGAATGGTGAAGCTGTACTGGCTCACGATTTTGGCGTCGGAAACCTCACTCTGAGTAAACGCGATACCAAAGGAAGTGGAAGCTGGAATCAATCCGTTGTCAGCGCACCCGCTACCTGCCCGATTGCCTGGCCACGCATGATCAGCAGTGGTGTCAATCATGATCAGTTTCATCTCCTCGCTATTTCTAAACCTGTTGCCAGCGGAGGTTCTGTTTATGAAGGTCTCGATGGTGCTATCCTGTACTCCAGATCTACCGATGGCGGACAAACCTGGGGTATTCAGAATGTTGTTCTTCCAGGCATGACTTCAACAGAATATGTTGGATTCGGTGGAGATACCTATACACTGGCTGAACCGAAAAATAATACCCTTGCTTTTGTTGTGGGTGATAACTGGAACGATTTGTTCCTGATGAAATCAACCGACAATGGAACAACCTGGTCAAAAACAACCATCTTCGAACACCCGTATCCGATGTTTGTTGAATCCACAACACTGGTTACCGATACACCCACTGTTTGCGACGGTTCTGTAGCGGTGGCACTCGATAATTCGGGTAAAGCCCATGTATTCTTTGGACTGATGCGGGTTTTGAATGATGATCTGACCGATGGAACAACTTCATATTTCCCGTATTCAGATGGTTTGGCGTATTGGAACGAAGACATGCCCACTTTCCCAACCCTGAATTTTGACACGCTTTTCAACAATGATCAGATTGTAGGCTATGTTCAGGATATCAACGGCAATGATACAATTATGGAGTTTGTCGATATCGGAGTGTACTTTTTGTCATTGACCAGCATGCCAAATGCAACCATCGATGAAAACAATGATATTTACCTTGTTTTCACTTCAGTTATGGAAAATCTCGATAACGGGAACCAAAATTACCGGCATATCTGGACCCGCGCTTCCTTTGATGAAGGAGCAACCTGGACCGGTTTTCAGGATCTGACGGGTAGCATTATTCATAATTTTGATGAATGTGTTTTTCCTTCAATTTCGCCAACCTCAGGAATCAATTTTCTCATGCTTTTTCAGGCAGATGAAGAACCTGGTCTTGCAGTAAGAGGGGATGAGGATCCCTATACCGATAATTCGATGATTCTGTCAACGGTGACCAAATGGGTTTCCATCAATGAGTTGCCGGATCAGAATCTGTCTGTTTCCGAATTGTTCCCAAATCCTGCATCGAATCAGGTTTCTCTTTCTATGCACCTGGATATAGCTGCTAAAGTTGAAATCAATACCGTTAACATGATGGGACAAAATGTGGGTACCGGATTCAATCAGCTTCTTGGTGCAGGTGATCACGTATTAAACCTGAATCTGGATGGATTAACCCCGGGTGTCTATTTCTATACCATTCATTCCGAAGGGAATAAAATCAATCGGAAGCTTATTATTCAATAAAGAGCTCTTCGAATTATAAGAAAGGCTGATCTGGTTTATTCCGGGTCAGCCTTTTTTTTCTTAAAACCATGTAACTTTTTTTTAAATCCTGCGTTAAGCAGGGGTTGCAGAAGTTATTAACAATCAGGTTTTGACTTTTTTGGCCTGTTTTTCCCCTTTTAGCCGGGTTTTGATCATTTTTTAATTTTGTATTTTATCTAAAATATTGAATGACAATTAATTAACCTATCTACAAATTAAGATAGGATTTGTTTGTTGTTGTTTGTAAATTGGATACTTCACTTTGTCGAAAACCTTGTTATTATTGCGTAATTTTGTGGCATGAGGTATGATATCCTTTAATATCAACATAAACGAATGAGTAAAGTACGCAACATATTGATTTTAACCGGCAAAAATGCAGCACGCCTCTTCACACTGTGGCTGGTTAAGCTTCTTATGTTATGGTCTGTTCCTGCCTTCGGTCAGTCAAGTGTTTCCATTGTTGTTGATACGCTGGAGCCTGATACTGTTCATTTGTGTAAGGGTGATACCCTGCAGTTTAGCATTGTCGGGGATTACACTCTTATTAATAACAATTTTAATTCAGGTGAATTGGGATATGGCTGGAGCTATGTTACACCGGGCTTTATTTTTCAGGCCCCGTGTGATACCATTATGGCTGACTCATATTATCTCTGGTTTGGCGACCAGACACCAGTTGAGAGAACGTTAACAACTCTCGACATGAATTTAACAGGTGGTGGGCAGGTTTCCTTTAGTTTAAAATTCGGTAAACAAGGTGATATACCTTCCTGTGAAGGCCCCGATGAAGCCAGAGAAGGAGTTTCCCTGCAGTATTCTACTGATTTCGGATTAACCTGGCAAGATATTACTTACTATTGCCCGAATGGAACCACTATGGCTTCAAACCCCGGAACTCAGTTGCCATTGACATACTTCCCGACTACCTTTTGCAATTGGAACCATTACACCTTTACAATACCCCTTGCTGCTCAGTCTCCCAACACACGCATCCGTTGGATACAAAATTATTGCAGCTATTATGATAATCACTTCGATGATAACTGGGGTCTCGATAATATCAAGGTTTCCAAAAATATCGGGCCGGATATACTTACCGGAACTTCCGGAGGAAATGCCGTCAATACTCCTTTTATTGCCGATTCAACCATCACTATCTATGCATGGATTATGACATCAACAGTTCCGCCTGATACAGCGGCTATTGATTCATTGGTTATTATTGTTCATGAATTGCCTGTTTCTATTATAAGTGGTAATGAACCGGTTTGTTTCGGAGATTCAATTTCATTATCGGCTTCCGGGAATTCTGCATTATTTTGGAGCAATGGGCAGACCGGAACACCGATATCTTTTGTCCCTATTGCAACTCAGCAACTCATTCTGACTGCTGAAAGTGAATTCGGATGCCGCAGTATTTATGCGACAGATATTGTTGTTTATCCGCTTCCGACTGCCATGGCTTCCAATGATTCAGTTTGCGAAGGATCTGCTGCCGTTCTGCTTGCTTCCGGAGGATCATCTTATTTATGGAGTAATGGACAAACTACTGCAGGAATCTCAATTCCCAATGCTCAACCTTCTTTGTTAACAGTTACAGTCACCGATGATAATGCCTGCAGCAACACTGCTTTTTCACATGTGTATGTACTTGCTGCTCCCGAACCCTCTCTTCCTGATGAATTTAGTGTTTGCTACGGCGATGAAGTGATCCTGAGTGTTGAGGGCTGGCCTGAATATTCATGGAGTAATGGAAGCCATTCATCTTCTGTTTCCTTTTACCCGCTTGGTACACAAACCTATTCTGTTACTGTAACAGACCCAAACGGCTGTATAAAATCAGATTCTGTCATTGTGTATGTAAGCCCGCGTTATCAGGTTAATGCATATAGCGACCTGGATACAGTTTGCAGTGGTGAAAAGGTTGAACTCCATGCTACGGGTGGTTTAGACTACGAATGGAGCAACGGTAAACATTCGCCTGACATTGAAATAGTTGCAGACAATATTTCCCTCTATACGGTGACTATAACCAATGTTTTCAACGACCGGTATTGTTCTTCTGTGATTACAGTTCCCATTGAAATTACCGACTGCTATAATCTCTATTTTGCCAATGCTTTTTCTCCAAAAGGTTATAATCCGATTTTTAAGCCGATTGGAGAATTGGGTGATGTCACAGATTATTATTTTATCATTCTTGATCGTTGGGGAAATACCGTTTTTGAAACCAAAGACCCATATTCGGGTTGGGATGGTACCGATAAAGGCCAATTTGCTCCGGTTGGTGTGTACGTCTGGAAGGTGCAGTTTACCCTCAAAAATGCCCGCAGGATTTATGAAAAAATGGGTTCAGTGCTGATTGTTGAGTAATTATCCGGCATTTTCATCTCCGAAATTTGTACTTTTATACCTGAAATCCGCATTAAGGATCGAATTGCTATGAAAGTTAAACGCATTGACTGGTTTCATACAGGCATCCAACGCCCAATCCTTCTTTTGGTTTGGATCGTGTTGCTTTTGTGCAATTTTCAACAGGCTAAGCCCCAAACCTATGGCAATGAATGGATTCATTACGATCAACCCTATTTCCGTTTTAAAGTATACAGTGATGGGATCTATAAACTGCATTATTCTACCCTGGATTCTGCACTTTCCCTGATTGGAATAGATGTTGACAACATAAACCCGCAGTATTTTCAAATTTGGGGAAGAGGAGAGCAGCAATGCCTGTATATTGATTTGGGCTCTGATGGCACTTTTAACCAGAATGATTATATCAGTTTTTATGGAAAAAGAAATGATGGCTATTTTGATTCACTGGCATACCGGAATCCGAATGACCTTCTGAATCCTTTCACCAGTTTATTCAGTGATACCGCCATGTATTTCTTTTCATTCAATGCAGCCGCCACCAATTGCCGCATGACCAATGAGGTATACTTTAATTATAGCCAGTTTACACCCCTTAATTATGTTTGGGCCGTACGGAATACAGTGTTTAATGAATATTATGCAGCTGGCGAACGTTTTGCAACTACTGATCCATCAACAACCCTTGGCGATGCTGCCTACACCGGGGGCGAAGGATATACCGGGGCACGATTTTATCCAACATGGGAGCAAAACAGAACATTATCGCCTCCCGGACTTTATCTGCCCGGCCCTCCATCATTGCTTACATTCACTGCTGTCGGTGGTTGTAACAGAGTAACCCCGACTCAGACGATACACCTTAAGGCCAATATTGGAAGTACGATTGTAATGGATTCTGTTTTTGATAATTATAAAAGTGTCCGGTTCAAAAACAGAACTGTTTCAAATCAGGTTTTGAATTCAGTTTCTCAGATCACCTTTACCCATCTTTCCACAACCGGTCAGAATCTGCATGAATGGATTTCAATACCTTTTATCCAATTGAAATATCCGAGGCAGCTCAATTTTAACAATGCAGCTTCCGTTGCGTTTTCAATTCCTGATGGGTCTGCTACCGGGTATAATTATTTAAAGATCAGTAATATAAATATTACCGGGAATGATACTTTGCGTGTATATGATTTCAAAAATCAGCGCCGGATCAGGATGATATCTGCATCAGGATTTTATCATGCCCTGGTGCCTGATATGCCTGGGGAGGAGAATTGTTATGTCGCCCCAGACAACTTAGCAATCCGTATTAAATCTTTAATCCCGGTTGGGAATCAGAGTGGCTATTTCCCCAATCTCAAGAACAGCCAGTTTCTTGCGGATGTAAACTACCTGATGATTACGAACGACTCACTCATGCCGGAGGCACTTGAATATGCCGCTTATCGTGAAACGGATGGATACCCTGAAACTTATAAACCGCTATTGTTAAATATTGATGACGTATATGATCAGTTTGCTCACGGCATTGATAAAAGCCCTGTTGCCATCCGCAATCTGGCCCGATTCGCCTGGAATACATTTCCTGTAAAACCTGAATTCCTTTTCCTTATCGGAAAATCTTATACACCCGAAAGCTATCGGTTTAATAATCAATACAGGGAGGCTACCTTTGTGCCTGTATTCGGGTCACCACCATCCGACTGGTTATTTACCATGGGTTTGGAATTCCCCGATTCGGTAGCATTTCCGGTTGGCCGGCTAAGTGCATCAAAAACCGGTGAAGTCAGGGCTTATCTTGAAAAGGTAAAAGTATTTGAAGCCAAACAGAAAATCCCTTATGCCGGAAAGAAAAACATCCTGAATTTTGGAGGCGGAAGCAATGCCTTTGAACAGGATTTATTTAAATACTACCTGAATAACTATACACAAAAGCTTGCTAAACCCTATTTTGGCGGGTATGTCCGGTCATTTTTCAAAACATCCCCGGAACCGGTCCAGATTAATCAAAGTCAGCAATTACATGATATAATTGAAAAGGAAGGAATTTCTGTCCTGAATTATTTTGGACATGCCAGTGGTGTTAGTTTTGATCTGAGTATAGGCGACCCGGCTGATTTTGATAATGAAGGCAATTATTATTTTGTGCTGGCCAATTCCTGTTGGGCCGGCGATATTTTTGGATACCACAATGGTGTGAGCAGCGAAAGATACGTGTTGATTCCTGAAAAGGGTGCGATCGGATATCTGGCCTCTGTTACAGAAGGAGAACCTCCATTCCTCCATGCTTACTCAACCCGGTTTTATGACGCTTTATGCAAGATCAAATATGGGAAATCAATCGGGAATGTTGTTCAGCATACCATTAACAAAATTCTGTCAGATCCTGCCATGACAGCCTTCAGCTACCGCGAAGTTGCTCAGGAATTTTGTTTACATGCTGATCCTGCGATCATACTTAATCCCTCAGTTTTTCCTGATTATGACATAACTCCTTCACCCACAACACCCCAACGCATCCTGTTTTCTCCTGCTGTAATCACTGCGGAAACGG
>CAYLTH010000006.1:43844-54858 GCA_964386485.1 uncultured Bacteroidales bacterium
CCCACAACACCCCAACGCATCCTGTTTTCTCCTGCTGTAATCACTGCGGAAACGGATTCTTTTAATCTTATTCTCATCCCGGGTAATAATGGAAAGGCTCTGGATACATCGTTTTTTATCCGGATTCAGCGAAATGTTGGTGCGAATGTGATCATGGATACACTGATACGATGCGAAACACCCTGGTTTAATGATACCCTGACTATAAAACTCCCTGTCCTCAGAAAATCTGCTGCCGGGGAAAACCAATTCAGGATAACGCTTGATGCCCTGCAGGAGATTGACGAGAATGGAATGATCAGCAACAATGTTGCTGATAAAAATATTACCATTAAATCATATACCATTATTCCGGTCTGGCCACTTAATTTTGCTGTTGTACCAGCCTTACCCGTCAAATTAAATGCATCTACTTCCGACCCGTTGTCACCAGAATTGTCGTTTGTTTTCGAGCTTGATACAACTTCCTCCTTTAATAGCCCCGTCCTTAAGCAGGAAATATTAGTGCAATCAGGCGGATTGATCCAATGGAATCCAACATTTTCGGTTTTAGCTGATTCGGTGGTTTATTTCTGGAGATGTACGCCTTTTAATGGTCAACCTGATACAGCAAACTGGATTGTTAGTTCATTCCAGTATATTCCGCAAAAAACAGGTTGGGGACAAGCACGGTTTTCTCAGTTTAAAGAGAATAGTTATCGTTATATAAATCAAATTGCGGATTCCCTGAAATTTGCCTATGTACAGGATTTTAAATCCATCTTTGCATCAACCTTTATTACCGGACATGTCTGGCAGAACGAACTTTTCAAACTCAATGGAAGTGTAATGGATATATGGTCATGTGCCGAAACTCGCTGTTCATCTTCCTGTGGTTTGAAGTTTGCTGTTTTTGATCCAGTTTCATTTAACAATTGGGTAAGCTATGATCAGGGTACAGGATTGGGACAATATGGCAACAAACATTGTCGTGCATATCCCGTTGGTTCTTTTGATTTTTGCACCTATTTCCCAGCCGACCGTCAAACTATCGTTGATTTTATTGACACCATTCCTGATGGATGGTATGTACTGGCTTTTAGTCACCGTAATCATCGGGCTCAGGAATATGAAGAGTCTGTTTATCAGGCATTTGAATCGATCGGTAGCGGAATTATCCGGATGATACAGGATACCAGTCCCTATATAATTATCGGACGCAAAGGTCTTGATCCCGGAGAAGCCCTCGAAACCGGTCTTTTTGCATCTACAGATTCGCTGGTTCGCCTTGATACGGCTTTTCCAACCGCATGGAATGAAGGAATGATAAGTTCTCCCTTGATTGGACCCGCTTTAAATTGGGAGAGTTTGCATTGGAATGTGCGCACAAGTCCGGATGATTCCGTTCGTTTGCGTGTCCTGGGAATCCGACCCGATGGTTCTGAAGAGATTATTTTCCCGGGTATCTCCCCGGATAGCCTGGATGTTTTCAACCTCGGCCAGATTATTCCGGCCAATCAGTTTCCCTACCTCAGATTAAACCTGTTTCTGAAAGATACGCTGAGTTCACCGGTCACCGATCCCGAACCAGCTCAATTGAAAAGCTGGCATGTTGTTTATCAGGAAGTTCCGGAAACAATGGTGGACCCGAATACCATCTATACATTCCACGAAAACCAGATTCAGCAGGGTGATCAGGTTAAACTTACTGTTGCATACCGGAATATCAGCAACACCGGGATGGATAGCCTGCTTGTATATTATTGGCTTGAATCGGAGCAACAGTCAGATACCCTGCTGAAAAGATACCTTCGTCCACATCCTGCCGGAGATATCCTGACAGATAGTCTTTCATTCTCTACAAAGAGTCTTGAAGGGAATTATACGTTGCACCTGGAGATTAATCCCAATTTTGATCAGCCTGAATTCCACCATTTTAACAATTTTCTGGATGTGCCTTTTATGGTTTATCGCGACAATATTCAACCGATTCTTGATGTGACTTTTGATGGTATTCACATTTTAAACGGTGATTATGTTTCTGCATCACCTGAAATACGCATCAAACTCGAAGATGAAAATCCCTTTCTATTGCTGGAGGATACTGTTTTAATCAATGTCTCGAATGGACTGGCAGGAGCTAATCTTAACCGACTGAATTATAATCCTGAAAACACCTCATTTCTTCATTTCCAACCTGCAATCTCTGGTTCAAATACCTGTTATGTCGTTTATAATCCCGTTTACCCGGTCGACGGGACTTATCGTCTTTCAGTGCAAGCCTCCGATGCCAGTGGAAATGCCAGCGGAAGTGTGGCTTACTACATCGATTACAGAATTCGCCGGCAATCCGGTGTTTCCTGGCTGATTAACTATCCGAACCCATTTTCAGATTTAACCTGGTTCTGTTTTACAGTTACGGGCGATAAAATCCCCTGTGAAGTTGAAATTAAGATTTACGATCCGCTGGGTCGGGAGCAAATCTCTTTTGGCAAAGACTTTTTCGGAGAACTTCACATGGGCACCAACACAAGCCGGATTCCCTGGAATGGAAACAATTTATCCGGAAATAAACTCCCTTCCGGGATTTATCCTGTTGAGTTCCGGCTATTTTATTGTGAAGGTGAAATCGCCCACGATCCAACCATACAAACAGGCCCTGAGCGGAACGTTTTATTTTTTAAAAACAAACTGGTAATACTACGATGAATAATTATTCCGAATCCTTTGCAAAATATAATTTCCCGGACATTTTAGCCGGCTTGCAGAGTTTTAATCCGAAAGTTTCTTTTCCTGACGATTTTCAATCAGCATCCCTTGCCATGGCATGCATCGATCTCACAACCCTCGATGGTAATGATAATCATCAGGTTGTTGCCAATTTATGTCAAAAAGCACTGGATATGCAAAACATGGGACTACAGCCTGTTGCCGCTGTTTGTGTTTATCCCAATTTTATCAGAATAGCGCGAAAAATCCTTGACGGAAGCGGGATAAAAGTTGCCTGTGTTTCAGGAGGGTTTCCATCCGGCCAGGGAATGATACAGGCAAAAGTTGCTGATATAAGACTGGCCACAGAAGAAGGTGCAGATGAAATTGATATCGTTTTACCAAGAGGATATCTTTTCACAGAAGAATATTCAGCCTTAGAGGATGAATTATTGCAAATGCGACAGGCTGGGAAAGATTGTACTTTTAAAGTAATCCTTGAAAGTGGCGAAATGAAAAATCCGGAACATATTTTTAAGGCATCGGTCCTAGCCATTCAGGCAGGCGCGGATTTCCTGAAAACATCAACCGGTAAAACAACAACCGGCTATACACCCGAGGCCTTTTTCATCATGCTGAATGTTATCAGGACTTCCTTCTTACTCACAGGCAGAAAAGTGGGTATTAAAGCTTCCGGTGGAGTTGCTGAACAGAACACTGCCTTTCAGTGTTTAGATATGGTAAAAACGATTGCAGGCAACGAATGGCTAAATCCCGGTCTTTTCCGTATCGGAGCCAGCAGGTTAGCTGATGGTCTTAAAGCAAAATTGATAAATCTGTAAAACTATGAATATGAATAAATTACGTATACTTATTCTCCTTTTTGTTGTTGGGATTTCAGTTCAGGCCCAAACCACGCTGGACACTGCAGTAAATTTTAGTGTAAAAGATGCCCATGGATACACCCATAAATTGTTCAATATTCTGGATTCGAATAATTATGTTGTTATCGACTTTTTTACAACTTCCTGTGGACCATGTACAACCTATGCCCCGGAATTCCAGCAGGCTTATACGCATTACGGCTCTAATCAGAATGGTGTCTATTTTCTTGGAATTACCTGGGGTAGCTCAAATGCCATGGTTCTCGAATTTGACAGTACCTATGGATTGACATATCCAACTGTTAGTGGTAGCCAGGGGAATGGAAACAGTGTCGTCACTGATTACAATATCCTTTCTTACCCAACAGTAATAATTATTGCTCCCGACAGAATGATTAAGAGTCAATTTGTCTATCCTCCTGATTTTCAGACATTGGATAGTACAATTTCTGCGATTATGGGGATCTCAACGGCAACAAATACATCTGTTCACCAGGCAGTATCCGGAATTTTCCCAAATCCCGCCAAATCAGAAATTATCATCCGGCACGAACTCCCTGTTTCAGCAGATGTGACTATGAATGTTTATTCTGTCCTGGGAGAAACCGTATTAAAAACGCCTTCTGCATTTTATTCAAAAGGTCAGATGAAACAAAAAGTAAATATAGAGGATTTACCTTCTGGCATATATTTTGTAAAGATTATTGCCAATGGAGAAAAACTTACAACACTTAAATTTATTAAGCGTTAGTTTTACTGCAAAAACCGATTCTATCCTCCAATGAAAACGATCCCATTTTTCCTGATCATTGCATTTTCTTCTGCATTATTTTTAACTTCCTGCGATCCGGATGCAACGGATGATCCAAATCCTGCTGATCCTCGCGAGAAATTTCTTGGAAACTGGACTGTGCAGGAAAGCAAAAAGAAATTGACCTACGAAGTTCAGATTACTGCAAGCCCGACCAACAGTGCCGAAGTTATTATCAATAATTTCTACAATACGGGTATAAAGCCTTTTGCGGTAATCACCACATCCACAATAACCTGTCCGGTGCAATCATTCCCATCTCAACAGATTACGATAAATGGAGCCGGGACATACTCCTCAGAAAAAATAAATTGGGTGTATTATGTGAATGACGGAGCAGACCTGGATACAATCACTGCGGTCTATTCACGCTAGGCACGGCCTTGCTCGACAACTCTGTCTGTTTTTTTCCAAGACTATCCAGAACTATTTTGTAAATGGTTTCTAATTGTTCAGGATTTTTTTGATAAAACTCAATACTGGATTTTATTTTTGCAGAATCTGTTTTATATTTTTTGTAGAGATAGTTGTAGTAATGTTTGGAATATACCTGCACATTCCTTCCTTCGTTTTGATTAATACTAATGGCTGACTCAATCATTTGAATATCAGTCAAAATCATAACCAGACTGTCTGATGAGATTACAGAAACAGGAATTGAAGGATTCTTTTTCTGAGAACATCCGGCTAAAACAACGAACAAAAGGCCTATGCAGATATTCAACCTCACTTCTTCTCAGGGTATTTGTTCAGATATTCCTTATTCAGGTTTTCGATTACTTCTTTGGTAATATCCAGGGTGTCTTTTGCAAATAAAATACCACCTCCTTTTGAATAACCCAGAATGTAATCAAAGGTATTGTTGCTATTGTAACGCTGAAGAAAATTGTAAATACTGTCGATAAAAACCTTGTTCAACTTGCTTTCTTCTTCAGCCATTTTATTGCTGTATGTCTGATTAAGTTCGTATACTTTGCGTCCTTCAGCCTGAAGTTGTTCATCAGCTCTTTGTGCATCTTCAGCACTAATTTGACGCGATTCATATTTTTTTTGCAAATCCTGGGCCTGTTGTTCAAGAAGCTGCTGTTTCCTGCTGATTTCTCCATCATACTGCGCAAATTTGGTCTCCAGATTTTTTTGAAGATCCATTACCAGCTGATAATGCTCCTTGATCGAATCGCTGTTGACAAAGGCGATCTTTAACCCGCCTTCTTTCATATAATTTGCTGCAGCCGGAATAGCTACTGTATTGCTTTGGTTCGATTTCTGAACAAAGAATAGGATGTATAAAACTACCAATCCGGCTAATACCAGAATATTCAGGTATTTCATGATGGGGAAAGGTTTTCTTTCTTTGGGCTGTTCGGGTAATGCTGTTTCATCGACCGGTTGGTCGGTCATTAAAGGGTCTTCCATGTTAAAATTGTTTTTAATTCCCTACTTCAGACAGGAATTTAATACGCATAATCCTGATTTCTTCTTCAGAATATTCATCTTCACCCAGCTCTTTTTGAGCATCTTCAATCGAATCTGATTCCGCTTCCCTGAAATATTCGAAGATTTCTTCCTGATGATAGGGGTCAATGAATTCGTCAATATAATAGTTCAGGTCTAACTTGGTTCCACTGGATACGATACTTTCAAGTTCATTTAATAATTCATCAACCGTCATGTTCTTGGCATACGAAATATCCTCCAGGGTTATCTTACGGTCAATATTTTGAATAATGTATACCTTGAGTCCGGATTTATTAATCGGTGATTTTACCACCAGATCCATCGGACGGGTAATCTCATTTTCCTCCACATATTGTTTAATCAGCTCCACAAACGGTTTTCCGTACTTTTGTGCTTTTCCCGCACCAACACCCGTTATTTGCTTTAATTCATCAACAGTAATCGGATATTGTATGGCCATATCTTCCAATGACGGATCCTGGAAAATAACAAAGGGTGGCAGATTTTCTTTGCGAGAAATTTCTTTTCGCAGATCTTTCAGTAAAGTAAAAAGCGTCTTGTCGGTCGTACTGGTTTTATGACCGGCTCCTGCAAAGAAGTCTTCCTCTTCAGTCGTTTCATAATCATGATCTTGTGTAAGCATGATTGATTTCGGACTCTTTAGAAAATCATAGCCTTCAGGGCTTACTTTCAGAATGCCATAGTTCTCAATATCCTTGAATAGCAGACGTTCAATCAGAGTTTGCCTGACAACAGCATTCCAGAACTTTTCATCTTTGTCGAAACCTTTGCCGAAAGAAACAAGTTTGTTATGCTTAAAGGATTTAATCTGGGCATTTGATTTGCCCATCAAAATATTAATAATGTGTTTGGCCTTGAAAAGTTGTTTCGTTTCAATAATAGCCTCAATGGCCATCATCACGAAAACCTGACCTTCAAATTTAGCTTTGGGATGCAGGCAGTTATCACAATTCTGGCAATTCTGTTCATCAAAAATTTCGCCGAAGTAATGCAAAAGCTGTTTGCGCCGGCATACTGACGATTCGGCATAGGACACGGTTTCCAGCAAAAGCTGTTTGGCAATTTCTTGTTCGGCAACCGGTTTGCCCTTCATGAATTTTTCCAGTTTCAGGATATCATCATAACTATAAAAAGCAATACAATTGCCTTCGCCATCATCCCTGCCCGAACGGCCGGTTTCCTGATAATAACCTTCGAGGCTTTTAGGAACATCAAAGTGAATAACAAAGCGAACATCCGGTTTGTCGATTCCCATACCAAAAGCTATGGTGGCAACAATTACATCCACTTCTTCCATCAAAAATTTATCCTGATTCAATGCCCTTGTGGCTGAATCCAGACCTGCATGATAAGCAAGTGCTTTAATTCCATTCACAACAAGGGTTTCGGCCATTTCTTCCACCTTTTTTCGCGACAGACAGTATACTATCCCCGATTTTCCCTGGTTGCCCTTTATAAACTTAATCACTTCCTTGGCAACATCTTTGTTTTTCGGTCGTACCTCATAATAAAGGTTCGGCCTGTTAAAGGATGATTTAAACAAACCTGCATTACTCATTTGCAGATTCTTTAAAATATCCTGCTGTACCTTTGGAGTGGCCGTGGCAGTGAGTGCCATCACAGGTACTTTCTGTCCAATTGCATCAATGATAGGCCGTAATCGCCGGTATTCCGGTCTGAAATCATGACCCCATTCAGAAATACAATGGGCTTCGTCTATTGCAAAAAATGAAATATTGATGTCTTTAAAGAAAATGATATTTTCTTCTTTGGTCAAACTTTCCGGTGCAACATACAACAGTTTTGTTTTCCCGCTTAAAATATCACCTCTTACTTCCGTAATCTCCACTTTACTGAGCGATGAGTTCAGAAAATGGGCAATGCCTTTGTCCATACCAAACGTACGGATGGCATCTACCTGGTTTTTCATGAGAGAAATAAGCGGAGAAATTATAATTGCGGTACCTTCACTGATCATGGCCGGAAGCTGAAAGCACATAGACTTTCCTCCACCAGTTGGCATAATGACAAATGTATCATTACCATCCAGCAAATTTCGAATAATAATTTCCTGATTTCCTTTAAAACTGTCAAACCCGAATATCCGTTTCAGAATCTCCTGCAGTGGATAGTCTTTTCCTGCAGCCATATTTAGCTTACCCAATTTTTTCTACCTTTGTATGAATGACTGATTTTTACTTTATTCGTATTGATTTTTCCCCCTTCAATACAAATATAAGCATAAATAACGTTGAAATCAAAAAAAAATTAAAATTTTGAAAACAAAGGACGAAATTAAGCAAATTGCTGTAAAAACAATCACTGAAGAAGCAAAAGCAATAATAAATCTTGAAAATTATATTGATAACGGTTTTGTAAATTGTGTTGAATTGATCTATGCCTCAGGGGGTAAGGTTGTTTTAACGGGAATCGGTAAAAGTGCCAATATTGCTGTTAAAATTGCTGCAACCCTTAGTTCTACCGGAACACCAGCCGTTTTTATGCATGCTGCTGATGCTATTCATGGTGACCTTGGCAGTATTCAGAAAGACGATGTAATTATTTGTATTTCTAAATCCGGCAATACACCCGAAATCAAAGTTTTAGTGCCATTACTCCGAATGATGGGAAATAAGCTGATTGCAATTGTAGGGAATATTGATTCCTATCTGGCGCAACAGGCTGATCATGTGATAAATACAACTGTTTCGCATGAAGCATGCCCGAATAATCTGGCTCCCACCTCCAGTACAACTGCTCAATTGGTTATGGGGGATGCTTTGGCAGTTTGTTTACTCGAATGCCGTGGGTTCTCAAATGAAGATTTTGCAAAATTTCACCCGGGTGGGGCACTCGGTAAGCAATTGTATCTCAGAGTAGGTGATTTATACAAAAATAATGAGGCCCCAAAAGTATTACTGACCGATGACGTACCACTTATAATCATGGAAATCTCCTCAAAACGACTCGGATGTGCAGCTGTTTTGGATAGGGGTTCGCTGGTTGGTATCATCACCGATGGTGACCTTCGGCGTATGCTGCAGAATCATTCCAGTCTTTCGGGTCTGAAAGCAGCGGATATTATGTCATCCAAGCCCAAAACAATAAGCCCTGAAACATTGTTAATTAACGCACTTCAGATTATGCGCAACATGAATATTACTCAGTTAATCGTTGCTGAAAATGAAACCTATCTCGGGGTTATTCATCTGCATGATATTATTAAAGAAGGGATTATTTAACGACACCTTCACACTATGAAAATTTTTCCTCCTGTTCGCTTTCTTTTTTTTCTTTTGTTTTTGATTCCCATTGCAGGATTGGCTCAAAACACCCGAATCATTGGAACAATTACGGATTCGCTTACAGGTGAACCTATTCCTTTTGTCAATGTGATCCTGAAAAACACAACAATTGGAGGAGTAACCGGCTTCGACGGAAAATATTCAATCGAAACAAAGATAAAGTCTGATTCCTTGCTTGTTTCCTTCCTCGGTTACAATCGACAGGCTCGTAAAGTTCAGGTCGGTAAATTCCAAACTATTGATATACAAATGATTCCAAGTAGTTTGCAATTGGCAGAAGTCGTTATTCTGGCAGGAGAAAACCCGGCAGAAATAATCCTGAAAGACATTATCAGGAATAAACCGCTAAATGATAAAGAACATTTCTCGGCCTATGAATACGAAGCCTATACAAAAATTCAGTTTGATGCAAACAACATAACGGAAAGTTTTAAAAACCGAAAAATTTTCAAACCATTTCAGTTTATTTTCGAAAATCTTGATACCTCTCTTGTAAATGGAAAAGCATATCTTCCGATTTTCCTGTCTGAAGCCTTGTCCGATGTTTATTTCCGGAAAGATCCCCGTTCGCAGAAAGAAGTGATTAAAGCAGCTAAGATCAGTGGTATAAAAAATGAAAGCTTTAGCCAGTTTTTGGGAGACATAATCCAGAATGTGAATGTGTATGACAATTATATCATGCTATTCCAGAAAAATTTTGTTAGTCCGGTTGCGAATTTTGGACTGGGATATTACCGTTATTATCTGACCGACAGTACGTTCCTTGATAATAAGTGGTGTTACAAAATCATGTTTAAGCCGCGCCGGAAACAGGAGCTGACTTTTACCGGACATTTCTGGGTCAACGATACATCCTGGGCCATTAAAACCCTTGAAATGAAGATTGTGGATGATGCCAATATTAATTTCATCAAGGATCTCGTTATTCTGCAGGAGTTTGATCCGGTCGACGGTGAGCACTGGATCATTACCAAGGATCAGCTCATTGCCGACTTTAATGTAATAGAGGATTCCCGGTCAACGATGGGGTTTTATGGACGGAAAACCAGCAGCTATAAGAACTATAAGTTTAACCAGCCAAGAGATAATACCTTTTACAACTCCCCGGTTAATATTATTATTGAAGAAGATTCTCAGGAGAAAGATGACACCTACTGGAAAAGTGCACGGCATGACAGTCTGAGTCATGACGAAAAAACGATCTATTATATGATCGATACGCTGCAGTCCTTGCCACGATTCAGGACGTACGTCGAAATTATTAAGATGATTACCACCGGTTACTATGTTAAAGGACCCATGGAGTATGGACCTTATATGTCGACATTGAGTTTTAATGATATGGAAGGAGTCAGGTTGCGCCTGGGTGGCCGGACCAGCAACGATTTCAGTAAAAAAATCATGTTTACCGGGCATATTGCATATGGTACAAAAGATTCAACATTCAAGTACAGTCTGGGGGCCTTGTATATGTTTAACAAGAATCCCCGTAGAGCACTCAGCCTGAATTTCAAATACGATATTGAGCAACTGGGTCAAAGCCAGAATGCATTCCGGGAGGATTTTTTACTGGCTTCCATTTTCAGGCGTAACCCTGCCGACAAACTTTCACTGGTCAGAGAATACAAGGGGATGTATGAATACGAATGGTTTAATGGTCTGATTAACCGGGTTCATTTTACACAGCGTGAGATTCTTTCTGTCGGGAAAACACAGTTTATTGTTTATGATGATGAGCAGCAGGCTTTTGTGGATAAAACAGCCATCCGGACCTCTGAGATCCGACTTGACACCCGTCTGGCCTATAAAGAAAAATTTGTGATGGGGGAATTTGAGCGCAACAGCCT
>CAYLTH010000007.1:0-3896 GCA_964386485.1 uncultured Bacteroidales bacterium
CCGCAATTCTGAGTAACGGAAAGAAGCAGTTTAGCGGGAAAATAATCTTTAATTAAGGACGCGTGACGAGAGAAATCGTTGTAGAGGCGCACGGTCGTGCGTCTCATGACGAGTGACGAGAGAAAAGGCAAAAGATTTCAAATTGCATTAAAATGTTTATTATATTTGTGAATCAAATTCTTTGCCATGAAAAATTTATCCCACATCATCCTGATTAGCTGCTTATTGAATGCATTTAACCTATTCGCCCAAACCGGGACTGTAAGCGGTACCGTTACCTACATGAACATCGCCGGAACTCCGATTCCGGCGGAGGTAAGGCTTGTAAATATTGCAAATCCCTTCCAGGCATTCTCGTCATATACTCAGCCAAATGGCAGCTTTACAATCAATAATGTTGATCCGGGAGTGTACCGGGTGTTAGTGAACTCCGGGGTATGGACGAATGTCAATTCATCAGATGCTCTGCAAATTCTACTACACTATGTTGGCATTGCACCTCTTAGTGGATTATACCTGAAATCGGCCGATGTTCTCAAGGATGGCTTTGTCAATTCTGTAGATGCCCTGATTGTTCTTGAGCGAACAGTCGGAATGATTCCTTACTTCAGTCCGCCATATGTTCCCGCACCCGGCAATTCAGATGGGTGCTGGGATATTGAAACCCTGACAGTAAATCCTGGCGGAAGCTATGTGCAGGATATTAAATTTGTTTTTACAGGAGATGTTGACGGGATTTAACATCCGCTCCGGACTCCTAAATCATTTCCGATTTAATAAGCACATTCTTTTCGTGCAGCAGGGAATAGAAATCCTTCGGATCGGTATTGTTTGAGGGCCAGGCATATCGCTTATGCACAATGGCTCCGTCCGACAAATAGACGATTTCGAGGAGACCAGTCCCGGTATCATTTTGTGAAACCAAAACAATCCGTTTGTAAACAAACATACTTCCCGAAGACCAAAACCGGAATAACGGCTTGACAATCAATGCCTTTTCATACAAACAAAATCTGTTCATCGGAAGAATCCGCACAAAAAATATCAAGCCGATCAGAAGCAGCAGAAGCAGAACTATTTCACTGTCCTTGAAAGCGATAGCCGGAAAAATCCAGATAAACAATCCGAAACCCAATTCCTGAATAAAGTCGCTCCAGGGGAAATCCGTCTTATAGATTTGAACACCGGGATCAAAGCGCAACAAGGGGTCATCGGTAATTTTCTCGCGCGGTGTGCGGATGAAGGCTGTTTTATCAGCAGGATCCTGGTTGAGCAGAATGGTCATCCGTTCATACAATTCCGGCATTTTATCCTTAAACTCGACAGGCCTTTCGAAGAAATTTTCGACACAGATGGCAAAGAATTCCGAAATATTGGTGCGGGCATAATCGCGTAATACAGGATTATCGGTTTCCTGCATTTTATTCATCTCGATCTCCGCTTCCTGTTGCCATTTGATGAAATATAATCCAAAGAATTGCTCATGATCTTCCCGGAGAAACAATTCAAGCTGCAGAGCATGCGACATTTCGTGTATCCCCAGATTTAATCCATCGGTGGCATTGTTATACCCAAAGAAAAAATCCTCCATCGATAAAACAATAGCACCACCGATGTTGACTTCCCCTTTGTGATAATTCTGGTTACGGTGTGAAAAATATTCTTTCGGATACAGGATAATCCTGGAAAAGTGATCCAGCAGGTATTTATCCAGTCCGAAACTGACCTGAATAGCAGCAGCAGCAATCAAAACTTTATGTTCCGGGGTAATCTCCAGTCCTTCGGCTGCAGAAAATTCTTTATCGTCAATAAAATCGGAAACACGTTTCAGAAAGCGGGGTTTTAGCTCCTCAGGCAAATCGGAATAGTACCTGAACCGGTGCAGCAGGATTGCTTCAAGATCATCTTTTTCACGGGAGTAGCGCATACCGGAGCGGAACAAAGTCCCCAGATCCCCGATGGAAATATCTTTCCCGGTAAAGAGTAAAATCAAGCCGGTAATAAGGAACCAGATTGCAGAGAGGGCAAAAAGCAATAGCAAGGCTGTAACCACAATTCCTGACTCCACTATCCGCCTGTTTTAGTGTTTACTGACGATCAATTTGAATATCCCTTGAGTCCTCCCTCCCTGATCAAGCAGACACCCGATATAGAATCCATCCGGCAATTCCACAAGACTGAGTTGGGTCTTTGCTTGCTCTACCGGACTTTTCAGCACCTGCCGGCCCGAAAAATCATGGATAACCACTGACATCGGCGTTTTCATTTCACCGGACACATCAATGATTAAAAAGCTGGTGGCCGGATTGGGATAGATGGAGATGGTGGTGGATTTTTTTGCAGCATTCGGGTCATCGACCGATGTGTAGATATTGGCAATCAGCGTAGTAGTCGTATTTGTGACCACGGCCGGGTTAAAATCGAAAAAGATGTGAGCAGTATTGGTGATGGCTGTACCGATCTGTACTTCCGGTTTGCAGCGGATGGCATATTTTACAAACCCCATACTCCCCAACTCATCAATACTGGCCGGAGGCAGCGCCAGCGGGTCGAAAACAAATTCGATAATTCCCTGACCATGCATAGACCAGTGTACGGGATGACTGGCCGAGATAAACCGGAAGCTGCTCCAATCGAGGTATGGACTCAGGGTATCCGTTATTTTTACAAAGTCAGTGGCCAGGGTACCCAGGTTCTGAAAGCGAACGATAAATTCAAGTGCTTCACCGGCAGCAACAGCAGCAGGGGTAAAGTATTCACCCTGAACACAGGTTTTGTCGTTTGGATCACAGGAGGCTCTCACGACGTCATAAATATCCGATACATTATCATCCGGAAAGGTATCGCCAATTACAGGAAATGCGGTTGCTTTGCAATAAACCGAATTACCGACTGGAGTCCCAACAAGTGTTTTCACAATTACTGCAATAGAATTCTGCTGCAGGAAGCCCATACTTCCCAACTGCCAGGTCAGGGTATCCCCGTTAACTGACTGAGGAGCAGGATCAGCCGAAATAAATTCGATAAAATCCGGTTTGATGAACTCAACAACAGGAGACTGACTGACTGATCCCCGATTCAAAACACTGATTGTCAAATGTGTATCAAATCCGGGTCTAAAAGCATTGGTATTGGTTACATCGATAGCCAAATCGGCAATACCGGGTTCAAGGTAAATTCCGAAATCCTGATTTTGGGAAGAACCCGTGATTAATCGCCAGGGCGGGTTCACAGTGGCAAGGGGTTGGGGGTTGATAACGCGGAGGGTATCCTGCTCTATATCTGTAATATAAGAAAATAAACCCAGCGTATCCGAAGAAGTTATCCAGTTTGACGGGTTACCATACAGGCCAATTGGCACATGGAAATTCTCACCGGGATCAGCCTGACTGTTTCCATTCTGGTCAATGTATACGAGTCCGGAGCTAAGGGACCAGGTGGCAGCATGGCTAAATACACTATTGTGTGCTGACCCGCAATACAGGATCCCGTTTTGAGTCGTAAAACTATGCGAAATAAATCCCAGTTCATCAATTCCCTGGACACTCCAGTGTTGACCCTGATCACTGGATGTCAAAATTCCTGATCCAAATCCATTCATAAACCAGAAACCCTGATAGGATTGAATTGGGCTCATATAACAATCTGGAGGTAAACCAATGTTGTCAGGCTGAATCCAGGTCAGACCCCCGTCGGAAGAGTACCTATAAAATAATTCACCTTGTACAACAATCATATTATCAAGCTGATAAACACAATTTAAACTGCTTAGGTTTATGTCAATGTACGTAAGGAAAGACCATGAATTAGTTAGAAAATTAAAAATAAACACATAGCCACTCGTTGTAATAGCATACAAATTGTTATTGAATGTCCCAACTTTACCACCCTGATAG
>CAYLTH010000007.1:3996-5581 GCA_964386485.1 uncultured Bacteroidales bacterium
GGCAGAGTAGCAGGATGCCAGGATAATCCCATATCAATACTGAAAAATGAAACACCTGGTGCATTTGTTGAGAGAAACAGCGTATCATAAGAATTGAGAATCCTGGTGGCATAATTATTATTCTGAATACTCAGCACGGTGTCAAATGTTGTCCCGGTGTCAACTGACCTTAATACAACCCAAATATTATCGGCTGGAACCCAATGGGAACAAAGGAGCAATGAATCTTTAAAATATAAAAACTGAAGATTGTGTAGAATTCCCAGATCCGTTAAGGTTTGTCCTAAATCATCAGACCGATAAAGATGCCGGACAGTAGGACTCGTTGATGTTAGTGCAAATAACAGCATAGTGGAAGAGTCGAGTGTAAATTGGCTTACATATAGCAAGGAAAGAGGTGCTTCATAAAAATGCCAACTTAAACCCATGTCCTCTGATAAGAAAATTCGATTATTCAAGGTATAAACCAGGTCTCCCCTACAGAGTTGCAAATCTCCGGCAACAAAACCTGTATCAAACAAAATAAATACCGGTGCAAACCAGTTTTGCCCTAAATCATAGCTGGTTGCAAAGCGTATTGTCAGAAGCGGATTCATTAGTGAATCATGAATCCCACCGTACTGGACAACAACAGTATCCCCGCAATTGACAATATTAAATATTCTATCATTCGTAAATTGCGGTGAGCGTGACCAGGACAGACCATTGTCTTCGGAGATGAATAAACCGGCATCTGCTCCCATCCAGATTTCATCGCCAACTTTAGTCAGACAATTCACTACTCCCCCTTCCGGACCATTGGTCTGAGTCCACTGGGCATGCAATTTTCCACTCGTTATCAATGATAACAAAATGAATACCAATACGTTAAGTTTCATACTAAACAGAATTAAGATGAATAATAATCATCCCATAGCCGAATAGTAAATATACGCATTTTAATATAGCAAGTACTATAATAAAAAATATTTTCAGGAATTGGTGAGATTAAACATCTCCGGGTGTTTCGCCGTTTTGCCGCGGTAGAAATCTTCGATTATTTTAAAATCAGCCTGAAAATCTCCGGTGGGAATAAGGGTGAACCCGATTCCGCCTATCTTATCCTTGTAGTCGAGAAAGCAAACAACAACCGGCAGATTGGCTTTCTGGGCGATATAATAAAACCCCTTTTTCCAGTGAGTAGTACGTTTTCGGGTGCCTTCCGGTGTAATAATTACGATAAGATCCTTGTATTGGTCGAACAGGTCGGCAACGTAATCAACCATATTGTTTTTCTTCCCGCGATCAACCGGAATTCCGCCCAGGGCTTTCAGGAAAAAACCAATCGGGAAAAAGAACATTTCTTTCTTAATCAGAAAACGCGCCCGTATGCCGAGCGAATAAAAAGCCATCCAACCGATATAAAAGTCCCACATACTCGTATGCGGGGCTTCTATAACAATGGCTTTTTTATATTGATGGGGGAAAGTTCCGACGATCTTCCACCCCATCAATTTTAAAATTAATCTGATAATACTTCGCATTCAGTTTATTAATTACGATCCAGACAATTCAGGTCATCATAGGCTACCTTAAGGCGTTCAAC
>CAYLTH010000007.1:5681-6950 GCA_964386485.1 uncultured Bacteroidales bacterium
AAGTTTACGGGATTCGGAGCAGTATTGAATTTCTCCTGAATATAAAGCTGTGAATTCTTTAAAATCAGGGGTTCCAGTTTCACATTACCTGGTTTATAGACTCCATGTACATTACCAAAGGATGCTGCAATTGTAAACTGATCGCTGATCTGCATCAGATTTTTATAGGCAAATCCTACATCTTCGGGCTGGGTGTATAATTTGGAACTATCAATGTCGGAATTATCAACTCCGTCTTCTTCGCCACCGGTAACACCAAGTTCAATTTCGAGGGTCATTCCGATACGCGACATACGTTCGAGATAACGCTTGCAGGTATCAATATTTTCATAAATATCTTCTTCGCTCAAATCAAGCATATGCGAGCTGTACAAGGGTTTTCCGTATTTTTCATAATGCTTTTCACCTGCATCGAGTAAACCATCAATCCAGGGAAGCAGCTTCCGTGCAGCATGATCGGTGTGTAAAACAACCGGCACGCCATACATTTCGGCAAGCTGGTGAATGTGCATTGCAGCGGAAATGCCTCCGGCAATGGCGGCCTTTTCACCTGTATTCGACAATGACTTTCCTGCAATAAAAACAGCACCTCCGTTCGATATCTGAACAATAACCGGTGAATTAACCACCTTGGCTGCTTCCATAACAGCATTGATGGAATGGGTACCTACAACATTAACGGCCGGAATGGCAAACTGATTTTTTCGGGCGATGCGGAATAATTCCTGTAAATCCCTGCCGGTTACAACACCCGGAGCAATGGCATCGAGAACTTTTTCTGACATATTAATCTGATTTTAGATGATTTCTTAAAAAACATCACAAAGATACAAAATCAAGTGTCAAAAATTACCGCAGCAGACTAACACTTCCTGTTAAGCGGATTTCTTCAGGAGGGTCTGATTTACCAAGCCCTTTGTAGCGGGCAACATAATAATAGACCCCGTTGCTGCAAGGTGCCCCCTGATTGAACTGGGTACCATCCCACCCTTCCAGCATATCATTGCTTTCATATACTTTCTTACCCCAGCGATTGAACACTTCAACAGTATACATAATTATATCACTTGTAATTTTCGGTAGAAAGCGGTCGTTTTTGCCGTCACTATTCGGGGTAAAAACATTGGGTAACCAGAGTTCGCTGCAGGGTTTTATAACAATCGAATCGGCTCCGTAACAACTGTGTTTTCCTACTAAAATGGTGTAAATACCGGGGGAAAGAGCTGTTAAATACCGGTCTGTGGTTCCATCCTGCCAGAGATAATCAAC
>CAYLTH010000007.1:7050-8406 GCA_964386485.1 uncultured Bacteroidales bacterium
GATAAACCGTAATGGTCCGGGTACTGTCGTTTTCGCAGGAATACTGATCCTTGTAAGTGTAGGTTACCGGAAATGTACCGGTACCGCTCAGGGCAGGATCAAAACTTCCAAGCAGTATCCCGGTTCCGCTATAAGTACCTCCCGGAGGTGTACCATTATTGAGCAAAATTGGCGGATCATCACTGCAAACAACCGGAAATGCTGTTATTCCGACAAGGGGAAGATCGTGGACTGTCTGAGTCTGGACGATTTCAGCAAAACATCCATAGCTGTCTGTATAGGCATAGGTAATCGGATGTACTCCGACTCCTGCTATATTGGGGTCGAAAGAAGTTCCGGTAACAGCCGTTCCGCTGTAGGTTCCTCCTGCAGGACTTCCGCCACTCAGTGTAAAAAATGAAGATCCTATGCAGACATCCGGCAAAACAGCAAATTGAAGAACCGGGAGGGGCCTGACATAGATCCCTGCAATTGCAGTGTCTCTACAATTATTTGTGTCTGCATAAACATAAACTATCAGGATGTTGCCGGATCCTGCAAGATTGGGATGAAAATATCCGGAAATAACTCCATTCCCCAGATAGTGCCCCCCGGCCGGCATACCTCCACTCAGTAAAACAGAATCAGCACTTAAACAAATACTATCAAAATTACTAAGTGTAGCTGATGGGAAGGAATACACGGTAATTGTATTGACAACCGTATCGGAACATGAATTGGACCCGGTAAGAACATAATTCAGATTAAAAACACCTGTACCGGCTATTCCGGGATTAAAGCTTGTGCCAGTTACTCCGGGTCCGGAAAAGACTCCTCCGACAGGTTGAACATTGGCCATCAGATCAATGGGCATGGAATTCAGGCAGAGTGAGGTAACGGGTCCGAATGTGGCGGTTGGCAAAGGCAAAACACGGATAATTCCAGTATCAGAATTCGAACAGGAATCGGTGTTATACCATGTATACACAATTGCATGATCTCCGGGTCCTGCAATAGCCGGAGTAAAAATACCTGCGCTCACACCCGGACCGGAAAAGAAACCGCCTGCAGGCATTCCTCCGCTAAGGACCAGAGGTGGTGCATTGGCGCATAAAACAGGCAATGTATCAAGGCTTACACCTGGTTCAAAATCTTCAATCGTAACACAGGCAGTTGCTACTGATCCGAGCGCATCCGTTACGGTAACACAATAGGTTCCTGCACACAAACCCACTGCTGTTTGTGAATTTTGTAGCTGCCCGTCATCCCAGGCATAGGTAACCGGAGGAGTCCCGTTAAAAATCAGCGTTGTGATCTGACCAGTGCAGGTAATCACGGGAGGCGGGGCACATACTGCATTGCAATTCCCGTAAGTTG
>CAYLTH010000007.1:8506-14838 GCA_964386485.1 uncultured Bacteroidales bacterium
CCATTCTCATCATAAAAAGCAAACCAGCCCCCTGAATCCGGGAACCAGAGCCGCTGACCACCTCCTATGCACACACTGGGTGTATTGGTAATCACCACTTCAATTGTCCGCCCGCCATTCTGAACAAGCAGATTAGAAGGGACAGCAGGAGCGTTCATCCCTCTTACAATAACAAATCCTCTGGGAGGCACGACGGTTCCGGGAGGCAGTTCAAACCCGCCACCCCAGTCTCCACCATTGTCAGGAGCATTGTTTCCCAGAAAATAGCAGGAAATATCAATAGACTGACATACATCCGGATTGTAAAGTTCGATCCATTCTCCGCGCTGGCTGCTGTTTTGCCCATAAATTGAACCATTCCCGGAGGAAGGTCTGGACATCACTTCATTAATCAAAATCGTAGGTCCCGAGTAGTTACATCCGAAACCATTGCAAACTGAATTTTGCTGTGGCACCAATAACAACTGCATCTGACCGGTTACAGAAGTACATAAAAACAGAAGCAAAATAAAAAATGCAGCAGGCTTAATGTTCTTTCCCAGAATCATAAGAGTCCTTTTATTTTTTATCTGAATAAAGTAACACTTCCACTCAATTTGGATTCAGCAGGGGGATCATTCCGACCTAATCCTTTATAATATACAACATAAAAATATACACCTTCTGAACATTCAGTCCCGTTGTTCGAATTCGTTCCATCCCATCCCTCATATAAATCACCGGATTGATACACCATAGTTCCCCATCGGTTGTATATTTCAATTTTATACTGAATGATATCCCCTGTAACAACAGGATAAAAGCGATCGTTTTTCCCATCACTGTTGGGTGTAAATACATTGGGTAACCACAATTCACTACAGGGTTTTATCAGGATGGAATCAATTCCAAAACATTCCTGAAATCCAACTTTAACCCAGTAGGTTCCGGGTTCAGTGGCGGTAAAATACCGCTGATCACTGCCGTCCTGCCAGATATAAACAACTGTATCCGGGGCAAAATTTCCTCCATCCAGCACAAAACCAGCAGGATCACAAAAGTAAGCACTATCTGTGAGCGTAACCTTTGGAGAGGAAATTAACGAAATATGGACACTTCCGGCAATGGTATCCTCACATCCTGTTACAATATTCACGGCATATACAGTATAGGTACCAGAGTCCATTTTTATTCCGAAATCGAGTGGCATCCCAGTTCCAAGATAGGGAAAACCAGACGCATTCCCATTGAGCATGAGTCTGTATTCCACATCTACCTGAGAACTATCCAGCCAAATATGCGCGCCATCGAGGGCATCACAGATTATGCCGCCACCAGATACTGTGTATGATTCAGGAAGCGGATTAACCAACATGGCAATGGAGTCGATATTCGTGCAATTGTTTGTATCGGTAAAGGCATAGTAAACATAAAAGGTCCCGTCACCGGTAGCAACAGGATTAAAATATCCTGTATCGACTCCCGGTCCGGAATAAGTACCGTTAACCGGACTACTGCCGGTCAGGGTAAAAGCCGGAGCATCTTCACAAACCGGAGTCAGAGGTTGCATCTCAATTACCGGAAGATCCAGAACATGAATTAAAGCAGTATCATATCCTGAACAAAATGAGACAATACCATAAGTATAGATTACTTCCTGCATCCCTGGTCCGGTAACGGTGGGATCAAAAAGTCCGCTGGTTACACCCGTACCAAAATAGTTTCCCCCAACAGGGATTCCTCCGGTGAGGGTAACCGGGTCACCGTTTGCACAAACATCAGGCTGATCGGGAAAATTAACCACGGGAGCATCAGCAACATAAATGGTATCAAAGGCAGAATCTGCACAATTATTTATATTGGTGTAATTATACTGAATTATGAAGGTCCCACTGTCGGAAACAGCAGGATAAAGTACATTTCCGGTAATCCCGGGACCTGAATAAGTCCCTCCTGCAGGAATACCGCCGGTTAAAGGATAAGGCCCAACCGATTCACATATTGTATCAGTAAGCGAGAGCGTGACCGTTGCAGCAGGATATACACCAATATTCTGGTTAACAGATTTAGTGCAATTATTGGTATCTGTAAACGTATAAGTTATCGTAAATGAGCCGGACCCATTCACTCCCGGATCATACATCCCGCCACTGACACCGGAACCGGAATAGGTTCCTCCGGCAGGTGCAGCCTGTGTAAGTATAAACGGTTCCGCATTGGCACAAACCGGCGTCAAAGCTCCAAAAGTAACCACAGGTAGTGGAAATACCAGGATAGATGTATGGGCTGAATCAACACAGCCATTCGGATCACTGTAAGTATAGGTAATCGTATGTGTTCCTGCACCGGCAACAGTGGTAGTAAAAATATTCGATGAAACACCGGGTCCCGTATAGGTTCCGCCGGAAGGAATACCTCCCGATAATGGAACAGTCAGAATACTGGCACAAATATCCGGTAATGAAGGAGTAGATACCACCGGAAGCGGATTCACCACAATATCGGTTGAGGCAGATTTCGTACAGGAATGATTATCAGTAAAAGTATACGTTATCGTATGCGTTCCAATGCCGGCAATACCCGGATCAAATATATTTCCGGTAAGCCCCGGACCAGTATAGGTTCCGCCTACCGGAATCCCACCTGTAAGATGAATCGTGTCACTGCTGACGCAAACTGCCGGAATAGCCGGCAACTGAACATTGGGAAGTGGATAAACAATCATATTCTGGTAAGCCGAATCCCGGCAGCCATTCGGATCACTGATTTTATACTTTATGGGAAAAGACCCCGGTCCGGTGGCAAGCGGGTCAAATGAGGACCCGGTAACACCTACCCCGCTGTATGTTCCGCCAACCGGTAATCCGGTGGTTAGCTGAAAAGCAGGGGTTCCGGCACATACAGGAGTAAGTGTATCAAAACTGGCCAAAGTCGCATCCACCACCAGGATCTGAGTTGAATCTGTATTCCCGCAGGAATCATTGTTAAAAAATGAATATTTAATGCTGTGATTACCCGGACCAGCAGCAATAGGATCAAAAATATTATTCGTAACGCCCGGACCTGTATAGGTTCCTCCTACCGGCCAACCGCCGGTTAACTGTATTGGATTGGCATTTTTGCAGATCTGGTCAGGAAGACTCCCGGTAATCACATCCGGATCGTAGTCCAGAACAGTAATACAGGCTGTACCAGTCTGTCCGCCTGAAGCAGTAACCGTAACACAATAAGTTCCGCCACAAAGTCCGGTTGCAGTGGCTGTAGATTGTAACTGACTATCATTCCATTTATAAGAATATGGAGGTGTTCCTCCAGTAACTGTTACAGTTGCCGATCCGGTACAGGTTATTACCGGTGCTGGAATACAGGCTGTATTGCAGGTTCCCTGGGTTGCGGTTGATTGCTGGTTGATCACCCATGCACCTCCATCAGGAATTCTTCTGTAGGATTGTCCATAATCGGCATCATCATTATCGATATAAGTTTTCCGGTTTGCGGGGATATTGTTATAGGATGCCAAAGTTCCGGTGAATGGACAAGTACCCGGAGGATTACAGGGAGTCCCGTTCATTTGTGAATAGTTATTGCTATTCCATGAAATGGCGTCCTGAGCCACACCTTGTGCATTGTAAAATGCAAACCAGCCTCCGCCGTTGGGAAACCACAGACGAAAACCGCCTCCGACACACACACTGGGAGAAGTATTCACAACAACTTCGATCGTCCGGCCTCCATTCTGAACTAAAAGTGCCGGAGCAACAGGAGTTGCATTTACTCCACGTACAATTACAAATCCACGCGGCGGAACAACAGTTCCGGGGGGTAATTCAAATCCTCCACCCCAATCGCCCCCGTCATCCGGAGCATTATTTCCCAAAAAGTAACAGGATATATCGATGGGCTTACAAATATCCGGATTATAGAGTTCAATCCATTCCCCTGCCTGTGGGCCGGCTCCCGGGCCATTCCCATAAATTGAACCATCTCCGTTTGTGGGCTTTGTCATAACCTCATTGATCAGAATCGTGGGACCCATGTAGTTACATCCCTCTCCGTCACAAACCATATTGGTATCAGAAGTCAAAACCAGACTAAGCTGCGCTTGCACACTATAAATACCTGACAAACAAGTAAGTAAAAAAATGATTGTATATTTCAACCTCATCAAAATCAATATATATCTTAATTACAAAAGTAAAAGTACGTAAATTTTATCTTTATGATTCTATTTCCTCCATGAATCCCATAAAATAAAGACCCGGAATCTCAGAAACGTTGCTTAGAGAATTGTCAATTTATTCGTTGTACAATATTTCTTACTTTTGCACATCAAAATTGCAAATATGATTAATAACACTACGGTTTCCGAAATGTTCGATGCCTTTACCACAAAAAAAGTACTGATTGTGGGCGATGTCATGGTAGATGCCTATCTGCGGGGAACTGTTGACAGGATTTCTCCGGAAGCTCCGGTTCCTGTTGTTGCACTCCAAAAAAGAGAAAACAGACCCGGTGGCGCTGCCAATGTCGCGTTAAACATCCAGTCGCTGGGGGCAAAGCCATTATTGGTTACGGTTATCGGAAATGACAGTCAGGGTGAAATTTTTACGGAATTGATGGCCGATCTGGGAATGCAGACTGACGGGATTCTCCAAAGTCCTGAAAGACTGACAACCACCAAATTCAGAGTCATTGGGAATAATGTCCAGATGCTGCGTGTGGATGAAGAAAGCCTCCACGATTTAAGTGATATAGAAAAAACACAGTTATTGAACAAAATCAAGGAGTTGGTATCAACAGAAAAGCCAGATTCTATAATACTGCAGGATTACGACAAAGGAGTTCTTACGCCATCTGTCATTTCAGAAATTGTGACACTGGCAAACCAAATGCACATTCCGGTTTGTGTTGATCCAAAACGGAAACATTTTAGTTTATACAAGAATGTGCAGCTTTTCAAACCGAATTTAAAAGAATTGAAGGAAGGTCTGAAAACCGATCTGAATGCAGTTGACAAGCAAAAGCTTGAATCGGCTTCCCGACAATTTCAGAAGGAGCAGAATATTGACATGCTGATGGTAACACTATCCGAGCATGGTGTCATGATCAGTTCATCTTCTGAATCCAAACCTGCCAGCTTCATTCCGGCACACAGACGATCTATTACAGATGTCAGCGGAGCAGGTGATACAGTTATTAGTGTTGCTGCTTTGTGTCTTGCTTTAAAATTCTCCCCCGAGGATATTGCTGCTATCTCCAATCTGGCCGGAGGGCTTGTATGTGAACAAACAGGGGTTGTCCCTGTTGAGAAAGAACGTTTAAACCTTGAATTAAACAGGGTGTACTCACACTAATTCCAACATGAAAGATCAGAAACCTCAAAATAGTACTCCCGGCAAAAAGCAGGTAGTTACCGAAATGTTTAACGGAATCGCATCCCGGTATGATTTCCTGAATCATCTCCTTTCGATGGGTATAGATAAGGGTTGGCGGAAAAAACTTGTTAAAATGGCCGGAGAGGATAAACCAAACCGGATATTGGATATTGCCTGCGGAACCGGAGATTTATCGATTGCCCTTGCCGCCATCAAACCCAAAACCATTACAGGTCTCGATATCGCAGTGAATATGCTTGAAATCGGGAAAGAAAAAGTAAACCGTCCCGGGTTATCCGGATTAATCTCATTTGTTCATGGGGATTCAGAGAAACTTCCCTTTTCCAATGGATCCTTCAACCTGACTACAGCAGCGTTTGGGGTACGGAATTTCGAAAATCTGGATAAAGGCCTGAGCGAAATGCACAGAGTTCTGAGTCCGGGCGGCCGTGTCCTGATTCTCGAATTCTCCCGCGTCGACCGAATTCCATGGAAATGGTTGTTCAATTTTTATTTCCGCTTTATTCTTCCGACCATCGGACGCATTGTTTCGGGACATAATGCAGCATATACCTACCTTCCGGAATCGGTTGGTCAGTTCCCTTCAGGACAGGATTTCCTGAAACATCTGGAGAAGGCAGGATTTGAAAATACAACGCTGACAGCACTCACTGGCGGTGTTGCAACCATTTACTCCGGTTTCAAAAAATAATCTTAATTTTGTGCCCCCTTAAACACGCATATACCAAATCCGGCAAATTATCGTTTTAGCCCCGTCCAAATTGTTTCGCTTGTTACAAAAGAATATCACCCTTTCTTGTTTAATCCTGCTCCTTTTTTTGTCAGGCAGTTCATCCTATGCCCAACACCGTCAACCCGAAAATCTCCCGAAATACGATCTGGCACCCTATCATTTTGGTTTTATTCTGGGTGGTAATCAGATGTTTTTTGCTGTAAAACCTGCAAAAGATCTCTATG
>CAYLTH010000007.1:14938-50904 GCA_964386485.1 uncultured Bacteroidales bacterium
CTGAAAATGGCGTATGGTTTCCGGGATCTCCTGTACCGGGAACAAAATATTTATACCGCCAGCATCGACAAGCTGAACTCAAAAATCTTTCAGCTTACATTCACCTTTGAATAATTTCGTTCCCGCCAATGCGTAAAATCATTGAAATTCCGTTGAGTCCCCAACAGGTATTCGGCGACAACAAACTGGTTCAGCCTTTTGCCAAAGCACTCCGGGTTGACAAAACCGATATTCGTGGAATCCGTATCATAAAACGTTCCATCGATTTACGGTCGAGGAATATCTGGATTCGTATTCTGGCTGAGGTGTTTATCAATGAAGACTATCAGGAATCCCACATAACCAGAGAATACCGGAATGTCAGCGACCGGCACCGGGTTATTATCGTCGGTGCAGGTCCGGCCGGTTTATTTGCCGCACTAAAACTGATAGAAGCGGGAATAAAACCCATTATCCTGGAAAGAGGGAAAAATGTATCTGCCCGCAAAAAAGATATTGCCGCTTTAAGCAGGGACCACCAGGTTGATCCGGATTCAAACTATTGTTTTGGTGAAGGAGGCGCAGGTACCTTTTCAGATGGGAAACTATATACCCGATCCACGAAAAGAGGAAATGTAGGTGCAATCCTTGAAACCCTCGTCTGGCATGGTGCTGCGAAAGAAATTATGTACGATAATCACCCACATATCGGTACAGATAAACTTCCGGCCATTATCGAAAAAATGCGTGAAAGCATTCTTCAGGCAGGCGGGGAAATTCATTTTGGATGCAGAGTCAGTGATCTGATCATCAACGACAATGTACTAAAAGGAGTTATCGATCAAAACAATCAGCAAATCACCGGAAAAGCAGTAATACTGGCCACAGGTCATTCGGCACGTGATATTTATGAACTGCTCGATCTGAAAAACATTCCGCTGGTTTTCAAACCTTTTGCACTGGGCATTCGTATTGAGCATCCCCAAGCCCTGATCGACAGTATTCAATATAAAAGTAAAAACCGACCACAGTTTTTGCCGGCCGCAACTTACAGTCTGGTAGCCCAGGCAGGTGGTCGCGGGGTATTTTCATTTTGTATGTGCCCCGGAGGTATCATCGTCCCTTCTGCTACCGAAAACGGACAGGTTGTTGTTAACGGGATGTCTAATTCCCGAAGAAATTCCCCATTTGCCAATTCAGGTATCGTTGCAGGAATTGAAGAAAACGACCTGGGTAAATTCGAAAGTCACAAAGCACTCAAAGGACTCCGCTTCCAGGAAAGCATTGAAAACCTGGCATTTATGGCCGGAGGATCTTGTCAGAGAGCTCCTGCGCAACGTTTAACGGATTTTCTGGAGAACAGGCAATCACAAAGCCTGCCCGACAGTTCATATCATCCCGGCCTGAATCCCTACCCGATCAATCAGCTACTTCCTTCCTTTGTAACAGATAGTCTCAAAGATGCTTTTCAGCAGTTTGAAAAGCGTATGAAAGGGTTTATTACAGAAGAAGCCGTTTTAACGGGAGTTGAAAGCAGAACATCCTCTCCGGTAAGAATCCCGCGCGATGAAATAAGCCTGGAACATATCAGCCTTAAAAACCTGTATCCCTGCGGTGAAGGATCCGGCTATGCAGGCGGAATCGTTTCTTCGGCTATCGACGGAGAGCGGGTTGCAGAACAAATTATTCTGAAATTAAATTCCTAATTTTACGGCATCAGATACCTGCCTATGGAAACGAATGAAAATCAAACCCGACAATTAATTGACACAATTATTCGAAAAGGATCGCTGAAACAGCTAACCTATGCCAATACTTTTACTGCTTTTCAGGAGTTTAAAAAAGCACTGAAGAAGCTGGTGGATGAAAACAAGAAGGAAGTCTTTACGGCGAACAGCAATATCGCATTCGAATATCATGATAAGGGCGATTTTGAAATAGAAATCAAATTTGGTGGCGATATCCTGATTTTCCTGATGCATACGAATATTTTTGAGTTTTCGCGTGATCATGAAGTTATGAAATCCTCCTATATCAAGGAAGATCCTGACCGTTCCTATTGCGGGATGATTACGATCTTTAATTTCCTGGCAGATTCGTTTAAATACAACAGGGTAAATGATGTCGGTTACCTGATCGGACGTGTTTTTATTAATAAAGACCTCCATTATTTTATTGAAGGAAAGCGGGAACTCGGGATGCTGTATAACCATTTTCAGAGTGCTGTGCTGGATGAAAATACCACCCGGCAAATAATTGAGTCGGCTATGATGTACACGGTAAATTTTGATTTATTGACTCCTCCGTATGAAAATATGAAGGAAGTTACCGTCTCAGAATTACAATATACACTTGAAAATATGCCGATCCGGACTGGCAAACGGTTGGGCTTCAGGTTTTATGCTGATACAGATGAAATGAAATAAATCTGCAACGAAAGCAAAAAATTATTTGGAGTTATAAAAAATAGTAGTAATTTTGCACTCCCAAAAAATAACTGGTCCGTTCGTCTAGTTGGCCTAGGACGCCAGGTTTTCATCCTGGAAATCAGGGGTTCGAATCCCCTACGGACTACAAACAATTTTAAACAATGGCATATCATAAATCAGCAATCAAAAGAATCCGGGCTAACGAGAAAAAAAGAATTCTCAACCGTTACCATTCAAAAACAATGCGTAATGCTCTGAAAAAATTCAGAAGCCTGAGCGATAAGAAACAAGCTGAAGAAACCCTTCCCAAGCTGGTTTCACTTATTGATAAACTTGCCAAGAAGCGCATTATCCATAAGAATAAAGCTGCTAATCTGAAATCAAGTTTAATGATTAAAGCAAACCATTTATAGTATTCGATATTTCTGTTTTGGGAAAGCTGTTCTGATGCATCAGGACAGCTTTTTTTATTTATTTTTACCCTAAAAGAAAATGACTCCCGAAGAATTCAAAAAATACACCCGGCTTTTTGCAGACTGGGTGTCACAATATCAGGAAGATAAAGCTAATTATCCGGTCATCCCTGATATCCAGCCTGGTGAAATAAAGGCAAAAATTCCAATTAAACCTCCGCTGGAATCCTGCTCAATTGAAAATATTTTAGAAGACTTCGACCGGGATATTCTTCCGGGGATAACCCATTGGCAACATCCGGGCTTTTTTGCCTATTTCCCGGCAAGTACAAGTGAGCCTTCGGTTTTGGCTGAAATGCTTACAGCAGCCTTAGGTGCTCAGTGTATGGTCTGGTTTACGTCACCGGCAGCCGAAGAACTGGAAGAACGCATGATGGAATGGCTTCGGTCCATGATCGGATTGCCTTCCGGTTTTACTGGTGTAATTCAGGATACTGCTTCCACATCAACCCTTGTCGCCCTCCTCACTGCCCGTGAACGAAAATCAGACTGGCAAATCAATGAAACAGGATTTGCACCGATACACAAATATCGCGTATATGCTTCTGTAAATACGCATTCTTCCATCGACAAAGCCGTCAGAATCAGTGGTATTGGTTTTGCAAACCTGATAAAAATTGAAGTGGATGAAAATGAAGCTATGAAACCGGAATCGCTTCGGAAGGCTATTATTCAGGATCTTCATGAAGGCTATATCCCCCTGGCAGTGGTTGGAACTTTTGGCACAACCAGTACCACCGCCATTGATCCGCTGGCAGAAATCGGCCGTATTGCTGCAGATTACGGACTGTGGTTCCATGTTGATGCTGCCTATGCCGGCTCTGCATTGATATTGCCCGAAATCCGGACGTTGGCAGAAGGAATTGAATTGGCAGACAGCATAGTCTTTAACCCCCATAAGTGGTTGTTTACCAATTTTGATTGCAGTGCCTATTTTATCAGAGATCCCAAAGCGCTTGTTCAGACATTCAGTATCATGCCCGAATACCTGAAAACTCCGGCCGATCAAATGGTGAATAACTACCGGGACTGGGGCATACAACTGGGTCGCCGGTTCCGGGCTCTCAAATTATGGTTCGTGCTGAGATTTTATGGAGTATCCGGACTTCAGAACCTCATTTCCAACCACATACAGTATGCAAAGTGGTTTGAAAGTCAGATAATCCAGCATCCTGGTTTTGAATTACTGGCACCAACAACATTTTCTTTGGTGTGCTTCCGTTTTAAACCTGCATCAGTCCGGGATGAACAAGAGCTGAACAAACTGAATGAAGAGCTCCTGAATCGAATCAATAAATGCGGGGCACTCTTCCTTACCCACACAACTATCAAAGGAAAATACAGCCTCAGAATGGTCGCAGGGAGACACGATACTAAGCTGATACACTGGGAGAATGCCTGGAAAACCATTTGCAGAATTTCGGAAGAAAAAAAATAATTTGATTTTTGCTTCCGATCAGACTCCCTTTTTCACTCTATATGGGTATGAACAATTACCCAACCAATAACAGCATAAAAACCTGGGCTGAAGAAGACCGGCCCCGGGAGAAACTCCTCCAGAAGGGTTGTCAGGCTTTAAGCAACGCCGAATTGCTTGCCATTTTACTCGGTACCGGAATCAGGGGCCAATCTGCAGTCGATTTAGCCAAAGAAATACTCACAGGTTGTGGCAACAATCTGCTGGAATTAAGCCGCAAGAGCGTTACCGAACTTACCGGAAGCTTTCATGGTATAGGCCCGGCTAAAGCGCTGACACTCATCGCCGCACTTGAACTAGGAAACCGAAAACGGAGCACCAAAGCCCTCGAAAGAGCCCAAATAACGTCAAGCCGCGATGCCTATGAGATTATGGCTCCCATCCTGATCGACAGGATATATGAAGAATTCTGGATTATTATGTTGAACCGGGCAAACCGCGTTATTGAAGCAAAATGCATCAGTGAGGGCGGAGTGGCAGGCACTGTTGCCGATCCGAAAAAAATATTCAAAATGGCGCTTGCCATGAATGCATCAAATATTGTCCTGGCTCACAACCACCCGTCCGGTTGTGTAAACCCAAGTGATGCCGACATCCAGCTTACCCGGAAAATGAAAGATTCGGGGATCCTGCTCGACCTCTTTGTGGTGGATCATATCATCATTGGTGATGAAAATTATTATAGCTTTGCAGATGAAGGCAGGCTTTGACCGACACTGTCTGATAAACTTGTATGATAAAAATTGCAACCATTATTGGCGCCCGTCCGCAAATTATTAAAGCGGCAGCGATAAGCAGAGTTTTAAATGAACAATATTCTGATACCGTACGTGAAATAATCGTTCATACCGGCCAGCACTATGACGAAAATATGTCGGCCGTCTTTTTTACGCAACTTAATATTCCTGCGCCCGATTACAATCTGGGTGTCGGGTCAGGTCTGCATGGAAAACAAACTGCCCGGATGATTGAAGGGATCGAAGACCTCCTGCTGATCGAAAAGCCTGATTTTGTTTTAATCTATGGAGATACCAACTCAACACTGGCAGCAGCCACTGCAGCTTCAAAATTGCATATCCCCATTGCCCATGTAGAGGCCGGGCTGCGTTCTTTCAATAAATCCATGCCCGAAGAAATTAACAGGATCGTTGCCGACCACTTGTCAACCCTGCTTTTTACACCCACACAAACAGGTCTTCAGAATCTGATTCACGAAGGCTTTATCCCCGAATGGAACGGCCCCTTTACACCCGATCATCAGGGAACTTTTCATTGCGGTGACGTGATGTACGATAATATGCTTTATTTCAAAAACAGAGCCCTTGCCGAATCTGGTATTCTGACAAAAACCGGCGTAAAGAAACAGCAATTTATACTCGCAACAATACACCGGGATCACAATACCGACAACAAAATCCGCTTGAATTCCATTTTTAGTGCATTATTAAACATTGCTGAAACCGGAAACATCCCTGTTGTATTACCACTGCATCCCCGAACCTTAAAACTGCTGCCTGAAAATCTGGAGAAATCCCTGCATGAAAGACTGGTGAGCAATTCTTTGGTCCATATAATACCTCCTGCCGGTTTCCTCGACATGATCGTTCTGGAGGCTCAATGTAAAATGGTAATTACAGATTCGGGAGGCGTACAAAAAGAAGCCTTTTTTAATGAGAAGCCCTGCATAATATTGCGGCCGGAAACTGAATGGACCGAAATCACAGAACATCATTGCGGAATACTTGCAGATGCCGATTATGACCGGATTATTTCTGCCTATCATCATTTCGCTGAAAATCCGGTTTCCATTTTTCCTGCATTTTACGGTGATGGTCATGCAGCTGAATTTATTTGCCGGAAAATTTTTGAATCTGTTTAATGATTTTACTGTATTCAAAATATAAAACAGCACGATTGTGCTATACCTTAGACCTGGTGTTTAATAACTTATCCGGTATTTCATATCAATTAACCACCAACCTGAATGATTTAGATGGCTTTAACGGCCCGGTTCTGGAATATTCCGCCGAACCTTCTGGAAAACACCCCCATATCTGGTCTTCCGGACTCCTTTCAGAACACAATGTAAGAGAGCTTATCCCTGATGTCATTCAATTGAAAGGCATTCCCGCCCTCTTTCCTGCTCCTGATCCTTCCTCCGGTATAGCCTTCGATGCTTTCGCTGCTGTTTTTTATATGGTGAGCCGCTATGAGGAATACATTAATCCTGTCCGTGACGATTTTGGACGTTTTCCGGCTATTGAAAGCCTTGCCTGCAAAAACGGATTTCTGGATAAAGCCGTTGTGCATCTATGGACAGACGAAATTCTCAATCTGCTGCAAAAGTACTTTCCAGAACTTAAAACAAAAAAAACAGCCTATACTTTCCTGCCTACAATTGATGTTGATATTGCATTCAAATATAAGTACCGCGGTTTTTTCCGAAGTTCAGGCGGCGCAATCCGGTCAATTTTACAAGCTGATTTCAAATCATTTACAGAACGTTTGGCTGTTTTACTGGAATTGAAAAAAGATCCTTTCGACACCTTTGACCAACTGAAGAAACTGCATGCAGAGTATGCTGAAGATGCCCGTTACTTTTTCCTGCTCGCGGATTATGGTGACAAAGACAAAGGCCTTCCTCCTTCAAACCGGAAATTCAGAAAATTCATTTCAACCTTCAGTAAGAATAATCAATGCGGGATACACCCCTCTTTCCTGTCCAATTCCGATGAAAATCTTCTTAAAAAAGAAATTACTCTTTTTGAAGAAATTTTCGGTCATAACTGTTGTAACAGCAGGCAGCATTTCCTGAAACTCAACTTACCCGAAACCTACCGGAACCTTGTCAAAATGGGGATTACCGATGATTACACGATGGGATTTGCTGATCGGCCCGGATTCAGAGCTGGTATTGCAGCACCTTTTCAGTTTTTCGATCTTTTGCACAATGATCCATTGAACCTGAGAATATGGCCAATTACTTTTATGGACGGCACTCTGTGTGATTATATGGGATTATCAGACCAGGAGAGCTTTGAACTGGCCTGCCGGCTCTGTGATCATGTGCGATCTGTTAACGGAACCCTTATTTCACTCTTCCACAATGAAACAATTAGCAATACCGGACGTTTTCGAAACTGGAATTCATTGTATCACCGTTTTCTGAGTTATGCTTCACCCCTAACCCCAAATAAATCGTGACAGGTATACAGTATCTGCAACATAATCAAATCGACAAACAGAAATGGGATCGGTGCATCGCTGGTGCAATTAACAAGTCTGTCCTTGCCCAATCCTGGTTTCTTGACATTGTATCCCCGGGATGGGATGCACTGGTGGAGAACGATTATGAGAGCGTTTTCCCGCTGACTTACCGGAGTAAATTTGGTATCCGCTATCTGTGTCAACCCCCTTTTACACAACAACTCGGACTGTTTTCCACAGGATTGTTAACCGTAGAGAAGACTGATGAATTTTTATCTGTGGCAGAATCACGATTTCAGCTCATTGAAATTTGTCTGAACAGTATGAATAAATCTGCCCGGGAAAACGCAATTCAATCGCGGGTGAATATTTTACTCGATCTGATACCGGAATACCCATCGATCCGAAATCATTACTCAGATAACCTGAAAAGAAATCTTCAAAAAGCCGGGAATTCAGGAATAGAATTCAGAATAGATATTGATTTTCAGTTGATTATCAATCTATTCAGTGAAAACCGGGGACAAAAAATTAAAACGATCGGTTTAAAAGAGCTTTACACACTGTCGCTTTTGTTTAGTGAATGCCGACAGCGCAGATCTGCATTTTCAACCGGTGTTTTTAATGCCGAAGGCAGTCTAATTGCCGGTGCCTTGTTTTTGAAATTACATGATCGTTTGATTTTTTTGTTCTCCGGGATGAATGATGAAGGAAAAAAAACAGGAGCAATGGCTTTTCTGATTGATCAGGTGATTAGAAAATATTCCGGAACACAAACAATTCTCGATTTTGAAGGTTCGATGGATTCTGGTATTGCACGGTTTTACAGGAGTTTTGGCTCCAATGTTTCCATGTATCCTATGTTTACCAGCAATACACTTCCCCTTATTGTCCGTGAAGGCTTGAAAATTGCAAAACGCTTTAAATAATTCTCTAATTTTATACTCGAAACAAATAGATCGCAGATTTTACGTATTTTAGTGGGATATTATCCAAAACAAAAAAGGCGAAATGGTAAAAAATTTAGGTAATCAAACATCCATAATCAATCAGTACATTGCTGAACTGCGTGATGTCAATGTACAGTCTGATAGTCTCCGGTTCCGACGCAATCTGGAACGCATAGGAGAGTTTTTTGCTATTAAAATCAGTGAACATCTTCGCTATCAATCCAGTGAAGTTCCCACAGCATTGGGTGTAGCAGAAGTGCCGATGCTGGTAGAATTTCCGGTCCTGGCAACCATCTTACGAGCCGGCTTGCCCATGCATCAGGGCATGCTGAACGTTTTCGATAAATCTGAAAATGCATTCATCAGTGCGTATCGCAAATATGAAAAAGACGGACGTTTTTCAATCGAACTCGAATACTGTTCTTCCCCCGATCTGGATGGAAAAACCCTGATCATTTCCGACCCTATGCTTGCAACCGGTGCTTCCATGGTTTTAGCTTATAAAGAATTATTGCATAAAGGGAAGCCTTTACATACTCATATTGTTTCCGTATTGGCCAGTGTCGAAGGAATTGAATACGTTAAACGACACCTTCCTGTTTCAGGTATCACTGTTTGGGTTGGCGCAATTGATGATGAACTGACTGCCCAGGCATATATTGTTCCGGGCCTTGGCGATGCCGGCGATCTCGCATACGGTAAAAAATATAAGTAATTTTCTCAAAAATGTTTCATCCTCTATTTTTCGAAAACCTTCGCATCGGGATGCACTCCATCCGGTCGCATTTACTTCGGACAGTACTAACCGTAATGATTATTGCCTTTGGTATTATGGCATTGGTTGGGATTCTCACTGCCATTGATTCGATAAAATACTACCTCAATTCGAATTTTACCATGATGGGAGCCAACACCTTTACCATCCGGAACAGAACCATGGTCGTCCACATGGGTAACAATTCGAATGCACCCCGGTTTTTCCCTTCCATCAACTTCGACCAGGCCTCAACTTTTAAGGAAGAATATACATATCCCGCCTACACTGCAATTTATACATTTGCAACCGGCAATGCTACGATTAAATTTGAAAGCAATAAAACAAACCCGAATGTGGCTGTAATCGGTGGAGATGATAACTATCTGATTACATCGGGTAGCGAAATCGGGAAAGGCCGAAATTTCAGCCCGACTGAACTCAATCATGGCAGTTCTGTTGTGATAATTGGTTCAGAAGTGGCTAAAACGATCTTTAAAAACAAAGAGGAACCTCTTGGCCAGATAATCTCTATTGCCGGATCTAAATACCGCGTGATCGGTATCACAAAAGAAAAAGGATCAAGTATGGGATTTTCCGGCGACCGGGCTTGTATTATCCCTTTGAATAATGTCCGCGAACGATTTTCCAGACCCAATATGTCGTTTTCCATCAATGTTATGACAGGGCAAACCTGGGAACTTGAACCCGCCATAGGTGAAGCAACCGGCTTATTGCGTAAAATAAGGCAGGTCCCTTTGAATCAGGAAGATGATTTCGACATTACCAAAAGTGATAATATTGCAGAGATGCTTATTGAAAACATCAGTAAAGTTACCTGGGCCGCACGGATTATTGGTTTTATTACCCTCTTCGGAGCAGCCATAGGTCTGATGAATATCATGCTTGTATCTGTAACAGAACGGACCCGTGAAATAGGAATCCGAAAAGCAATCGGAGCTGATAAAACAACCATTCGCAATCAGTTTCTTGCCGAAGCCATTGTTATTGGTCAGATTGGCGGATTTCTCGGAATTATCCTTGGAATACTGGCCGGAAACATTTTATCACTCGTCATTGGAAGTGCCTTCATCATACCATGGGGCTGGATCATTGGCGGGGTTTTGCTTTGTTTTGTCGTTGCAATTGTATCAGGAATTTACCCGGCCATCAAAGCTTCCAACCTCGATCCTATTGAAGCCCTGCGGTATGAATAGTCGAAGTTAAATGAATATCAATGCGTGAAAATCTTGTTGTTATTTCTGTATCCCGTCAAATTTCTAAACCAGTCTGAAAAATTTGTCCCACTGGCCTGCGCCCAATTGGCAAACTTCAGATGCCCGGCAATAATAGGAGATTTTTCAACCGGATAATCAAATTTCTCGGTGATATGAAGAGCAAACGGCAGATTATTCTTTGTTTTATAGTAGCGTCCGGTCGACGGATTGCTATCATCATCTGATGTTCCTAACAATGATAAATCGGCTTTCTGCGTGGGTGGGAAATCCGGCAGATGAACCTCTTTTCCCCTGATTTTATTCACAATCATAAACGGATTATAGGGTGGCAGACCCAACTCTGTTGACATTACCGGATTAACAAGATTGATGGCAATGTTCAATGTATCAGGTGTAACAAACGGTGCACCCTGACTGGTATTGACACCAACATACGGACCACCGGGAAATGGAAGTATATGATAGGCATTATCAAAGGCAATAAAAGTGGCTTTGTTTTGTCCGGTTTCTAAGTTTTTAGAATCAAGCTCAATAAAATTTTCCGACAAATCAATCCCGGTTACAGACGAAATCTTGGAGGCATCCACACCTAACTGTACGCCAAAACCATTATTGTAACTGGCTCCAATAGCCCTCAGAACATATTTACATTCCACTTTCACGACCTTATTTGCAGCATTGGTAATTTGATTAATCCGGTAATCTACAACCATATCATTCACATCGAAATCACCTTTTGCAGGCCATAAATCTTCAAAAGCAAGACTTGAAAAACCTGTCGATGACGGGAAGTAATTATTAAATGCCTTGGTGGGGTCGGTTGGATAGTCATCAAATGTATTCGATACACCATCATTATCCGTATCCGTTGCAGTATAAGTAATCACAGGATAATTTGCAGTCTGAATGGCTGTAATCGGATTCGCCTTAACATAAAAAATCGCATCATTGAAATCATTGTCACATGATCCATCACGGCGTTGATCCTCAAAACCAATCAATACAATGTCACGGCCCGGGTCACTTAGTACAACATTATGCTGTCGTTTGGCAGCTGTAGGTTCCGGGTTAAAATCAGGATTAGAATAAAATGTCCAGATACCTGCACCAACAGTCCCATTTTTAAAGGCATCAGCAATAAGCACCCAACCAATACCTGTATTGGCCGGGAATGTGCCGATTTTTACCCTGTTCCCTGAGAATAATCCTCCACCACTGCCACTAAAACTAAAATTTGGAAAAATGATTTTTATCTCGCTGATCTGAGCAGCGGATGTGGGAGGGCTTGACAAATTATAGGTGTAAAAACCCAAAACATTCTTATACCCGGCACCTTCATGAACAAAGGTAACCCAAACATCAGACGCCTGATCAATTATCAGGTCTGTTTCATTGGATGTTGCCAGATAAGTAGGATGATAGGTAGGTACAGGCTGATATTCAGGCAATGTTGCATTTATATCTGAAAGAAAACTCGAAGAAATCACATCATTTACAGGTTCCAGATATGACGGGACTCCATTTGAATTAAATGTTCCCATATACACAATATTGGCATTGGTACTTTTCGGCATACGAAATGCTCCTCCACTACTCTTTTTTTGCGTCCCGCCCAATTTAAAGTCAAGGTTGCCATTTAGAACATCAACCTCCTGCATATTGGGCAAACCGATAAAACGGGTACCAACATATAATTTCTGGTAATAGGCCGGGATCGTATGTACGGCTTCAAAATAACCGTTGACACTTGTTAATCCACTTAACATAATGGCTCCACCTGAATCCGGGTGAGCAGTGTAAATATCCAGCCTGACATCCTTTACAGGGGCATCTGTGTTATCAAAAACTCCAATGCGGATATTCACATTTTTATCCGTTCTGTAATCAAAAGATGGACTGACAACAAGGTCATCCATATTTTCAATGACAGGGTCCTGAGGTGTTCCTGAATCCGGATCCTTCTTGCAGGATTGTAAATACAAAATAGAAAAAGAAAGAATCAGGATTAATACAGATTGAAGAACAGTTCTGGTCAATTTATTTGATTGTGTTTTCATAAGAAAATAATTTTTGTTTCTAAACTAATATACAATCATTGTGCCAAGTTTTTAATCACTTGATATTCTGTGATTTACAAAACTCATTGTCAAATCAAATTTCCATAATCAGGACATTATTCCCATATTTAGACTTATTTCCTGTTTTTGAACTATTTAAATTTCAAGACATCAAATGCAATTAACTTATCAAAAAGTTTTCCAGGTTCCTTATAATATATGTATACCCTATACTCATTCCCTGTTTCATAATGGTTTCCTTCAATAAAGGCAATATCTCCGGATTTCTGACCATTCTCAACAAGTACATACGCATAATTATAATACCCCTGCTTCAGCTTTTTCGTAAACTCATAGCCCTTTCTGGTAAAATTGTAATTCATTAATGACTTCTTCGACACCTCCCATTGATTCAATTCTCCTAAAACATAAAAATTCCCATTGCTATAAAAGGGAGAAAAGGGCAGAAAAAAATGAACATCAAGATAATCTGATTCAATATCGGCTTCTGTTCCGTCGGAAGTCCGGATAACCCTGCGACCGTTGATATCATCCTCTGTAATATAGGATTTCTGACTACGCCGTTCATCCGGCATTAAGCGGGCCTGATATAATCCCTCAGAAGGCGAAACCGACTGAATCCTGTCGCTCGGATACTTAATACTTTTAATATCGAAATGCCTGAATTCATTCCCTCCATCGAAAACATTCCCGGTAATGTGTTGATAATCAATTTCATTCCCTTTTATCATCAGGGGTTGAAGATTTGTAATTTTCGTATCCTCCCGCCCATTTTGTTTCAATACAACCCTTAGGTTTTGATAAGGATTTACAACGGTATAATTATCGGTAAAAATACGAAACTGAACCTGCTGTTTCTCATATCGTTCATCCAGATCAATGGCCTGACGCACCTTCCCTTCGAGTCGGACAGCATTCTCGGTTACATAAAAACGCGCCGTTAATACAGGATTATCAGGCTTATTTTCCGGATAAACTACCAACAGATAATTCCCTGATATTTTTAACTTCATTTCATCTCCCGGAAAAACCAGAGAATAATGTGTATATGTTTGCAGGGTATTAAATGAAAACCGATAATCGCGGATATAATCCTCAGTGAATCCATCCAGAAAATCAGCAGTGATTACGTCACTGGGTTTCCAGTCTGCATCACAATGAATAAAACGATATAAATAATTCTCAACACCACCTCTTAGATCATCAAATGTGCATTCAGCTTTTTCGTTTGAATTCAGCAACAAAACCGGATCTGCCAACTCATCTCCCTGACGGTGAATAAGCATGGTCTGAATATAATCTTCATAGGTAAAATCAGTATAACGAAGGTGGTTTTCATTGTAATACTCAGCCTTCCGGTCAAGAGAGTCTGTTACCTGAGAGAAAAGCAGAAAGGAAATCTGCATCAGAATAAATAGAAAAAAGTACTTCATGATTATGATGGCGATAAATCAAACAATTATCCCAAAGATAATACTATCATAAGACCAAAACCTAATAATTCAGAATTATTGCCCTAAAAATTCCCTTCTGCGGAATTCATGCAGTAAAATTCCACAAGCTACAGAGGCATTAAGCGATTCGGCGTGTGTGCCACCTTCCCTTGCAAAGGCAGGGATCAGGAGTTTTCGCGTGATAAAAGGTTCTATTGTTTTCCTGATGCCATGTGACTCACTGCCAATTACGATGATTCCTTTTGAGTTCAATGTGGTCGTTAAAACATTTTCTCCATCCAGATAAGCTCCATATACCGGTAAAAGTTTTGAATACTCACTCAAAAAAACCTCAGGATCCCTGTAAAAAACTCTCACCCGAAATACAGATCCCATACTGGCTTGAACTACCTTGGGATTAAACACTTCGACACAATCCGGTGAACATATCAATTGTTGTATTCCATACCAGTCAGCAATACGGATAATAGTTCCCAGGTTACCGGGATCATGAATATCATCCAAAAGCAGCGTCAAACCATTCAAATGTTCTGATTGATCAAATGTAAAAGCAGGAATCCCGCCAACAGCAAAAACCTGATTGGGTGTTTTAAGCAGGCTGATTCTAAGAAGTTCCTCTTCAGAAACTAAGAATACCTCACTACACCTGCCTGCAGCCTGATCAGGATTCCATGCTGCAGTATGATATATGGCATGAATCTGAAAAGAACTTCTGATAAGTTCGTCGGTCAGCTTTGGCCCTTCTGCTATAAACAATCCGGATTCATTTCTGAATTTCGCCAGATGCAGTGATCTCAGATGCTTGATTTTTTCTTTTGACAACATAATGCAAAGCAATTCGGATCAAAGATACCAGAAGTTATGAATAAAAAAAGAGGCTGTCTTTTTGAGACAGCCTCTTTTTTTATTGATTACGTAAAACTATTCAGCAAATACTTCAAAGGTAATTTCTACCTGTGCTTCTTTGTGGAGAATAATCCTTGCTTTATAGGTTCCGGTTTCCTTGATAGATTCACCATCAACATGGATCTTTTTGCGATCAATATCAAAGTTGAATTGTTCACGGATGGCTTCAGCAATCTGTATAGAGTTGACTGAACCATAAATTTTTCCGGTAGGTGCGGCTTTTGCACCGATACGAACATTCAGGTTTTCCAATGCTTTGGCCAGATCCTGAGCAGTAAGCTTTTCTTTTTCCGATTTAAAAGATTTCTGTTTGAGTGTTTCAGCCAGAACCTTTTTACTGGAAGGAGTTGCCATGATAGCAATTCCCTGGGGAATCAGATAATTACGGGCATAACCATCCCGTACTATCACTATTTCATTAATGTATCCCAGGTTGGGAACGTCTTGTTTCAAAATAATTTCCATAATAAACCTCCCAATTATTTTAACATATCGGCAACATAAGGCAGCAATGACAGATGCCTGGCGCGTTTAACTGCCTGAGCAACTTTACGCTGGTATTTGGTAGATGTTCCGGTGATCCTTCTTGGAAGGATTTTACCCTGTTCATTGATAAACTTGAGCAGAAAGTCTGCATCTTTGTAATCAATGTATTTGATACCGCTTTTTTTGAAACGGCAATACTTTTTCTTTTTTACATCAACCGCTATCGGGGTCAAGTATTTAATTTCGCTGTTTGATGGGTTTGCCATAAATGTCTCCTTTCCTGATTAAGCTTCTGCTTTTATTCCGGCCTGAACCGCTTTATTAGCGCGTTTCTTTTCATTATAAGCAATTGAATGCTTGTCGAGTACGGTCGTGAGAAAACGCATAATGCGCTCATCACGTTTGAAAGCTATTTCAAGATCACGGATCACAGGACCCTCTGCCTTGAATTCAATGAGGTAATAAAAACCGGTGGTTTTTTTCTGGATTGGATAAGCAAGCTTTTTTAATCCCCAGTTGTCCTCAAAAACAATCTGCGCTCCTTTGTCGTTGAGCAGCTTCTGAAATTTTTGAACCGTTTCCTTCATCTGGTCTTCAGATAAAACGGGAGTCATAATGAAAACGGTCTCATACTGATTTAACATAATACGACTGTTTGATTTTTAATTAGTTAATAGTCCATTTTAAAAATGGAGTGCAAAGATACAATCTTTTTTCAAACTACAAGCAAATCGACGTACGATTTTTCAGCGTACCTTTGTCAATTCATTTCAAAAAAAAACAGATAATCAGACCAATCCGTAACCCATTTCACCATGATCAGAAAAGTTTTTTTACTCAGTGTTATCCTGTTTCTGGCTCCGGTTTTACTCCTCAGAGCAGGCAATAACAAGATCGATTATGTTCAGTACACGCTGCCAAACGGACTCAATGTTATTCTTCACCAGAACAACACCATTCCGGTAGTCGCTGTTACCATTCTATACCATGTTGGTTCAAAAAACGAATCAGCCGACAGAACCGGATTTGCTCACTTTTTTGAGCATCTGATGTTCGAAGGATCTGCCAATATCGCCCGGGGAGAATTCGATAAATATGTTTTAAACGCCGGAGCGGTAAACAATGCAAATACATCGCAGGACAGAACATTTTATTATGAATTATTGCCGTCAAACCAATTTGAACTGGGTTTGTGGCTTGAATCAGAAAGATTGTTGCATCTTCGCATCGACAGTACCGGTGTTGAAACACAGCGAAAAGTAGTGAAGGAAGAACGCAGTATGCGCTACGATAACCAACCCTATGGTTCAATCATTGAAGAAACCTTTAAAAGAGCCTACCGCGTGCACCCTTATCAGTGGACACCAATCGGTTCGGCTCAATACATCGATCAGGCAAAGATTAGCGAGTTTATGGACTTCCATTCACAGTATTATGTTCCGGAAAACGCTACTCTGTGCATCGCCGGAGATATCAACATTGACCAGGCTAAAAAACTAATCGCCAAATATTTCACAGATATTCCCCGTGGAAAAAAGAAAATTGTTCGCCCTACTATTAAAGAACCGCAGCAGACAGCTGAAATCAGGGATATCGTTTACGACAACATCCAACTTCCTGCTGTAATTGAAGCATATCGTATGCCTGCCAACGGAACTCCCGATTATTATGCCATTCAGATGCTAACGAATTATCTTTCGGCTGGTGAAAGCTCAAAACTGGTTCAGACTCTTGTTGACAAACAGCAAAAAGCCATGTATGCAGGTGCTTTCCCTTTTGCAATGGAAGATGACGGGCTATTCCTTATTTTCGGAATTGCCAACATGGGTGTTACTGCTGAAGATCTTGAAAAGGCCATGAATGATGTTGTAGATGCAGCCAAAAATGCCGATCTGACCGAAAATGAACTTCAAAAACTTAAAAATCAGGCTGAAAACGATTTTGTATCCCAAAATTCTACCCTTGCCGGTATCGCGGAAAACCTTGCCAATTATCAGGTGTACTACGGTGATGCCAATCTGATTAATACTGAAATCGACCGTTACATGAAAGTTACAAGGGAAGATATCAAACGCGTTGCGAATCAATACCTTAAAAAAGAAAACCGGGTAGTGCTGCATTACCTGCCAAAACCTGAAAACAAGGAGGGAAAGTAAAATGAAAAAAATATTCTTAATCAAAATCGCCATCCTGCTTGGATTAAGCATTACCCTGAATGCTCAGGTCGACAGAACAAAAGCACCGCTGGCCGGCCCGGCTCCAAAAATTGTAGTTGGCTCATATGAATCCTTTACCATGTCTAACGGGCTGAAGGTTATTGTTGTCGAAAACCACAAACTGCCCAAGGTTAATTATACCATGGTATTTGATTACGCACCCCTATTTGAAGCGGATCGTCAGGGCTATGTGGCCATTGCAGGAGATTTACTGGGTACCGGCACAAAAAACCGCACCAAAGACCAGCTTAATGAAGAAATCGATTTTATCGGAGCCAGTCTTAATTTCAGCCAGACCGGTTTCAATGCCTCCTGCCTGACCAAACATAATGATAAGCTCATGGGTGTAATCGGGGACGTACTTTGCAACTCTGTTTTCACCCAGGAAGAACTTGACAAATCGAAAAAACAATATGTTTCAGGGCTGGCTTCTGAAAAGAAAGATCCCGGAGCGATTGCAGACCGGGTTTCAAAAGCATTAATGTTCGGCAAACGTCATCCTTATGGACAGATAACCACGGAGCAAACTCTTGATAATGTAAAACTTGAGCATTGCATTAATTTTTATTCAGCCTACGTACGGCCCAATATCAGTTATTTGGCTATTGTCGGAGATATTACCCTTGCTGAAGCCAAAACATTGTGTGAAAAACACCTAGTAAATTGGCAAAAATCAGAAATCGCAATGGGGATTTCTGAAAAAATAAACACATCTGCCCCCGGTAAGGTAGTCATTGTCGACCGTCCGGTTTCGGTTCAATCTATGGTCCGGGTTTGTTATCCTGTCGATTTAAAAGTGGGTGATCCTGATTACATCAAAGCTCGGGTCGCCAATACCATTCTTGGTGGCGGAACTTTTCGTCTGTTCGAGAATCTTCGTGAAAAACATGGCTGGACATACGGTTCCTATTCACAGTTGTCGCCGGACAAATTAATTGGGAACTTTATGGCTACAGCAGAAGTTCGGAATAGTGTTACCGACAGTGCCATTACGCAAATCCTTTTTGAAATGAAAAGAATGGGTACTGAACAAGTGCCCCAAAGCGAATTAAGCCTCGTTAAAAATTATGTTTCCGGCACCTTTGCCCTTTCCCTTGAAAACCCACAGACAATTGCCAACTTTGCGCTGAATACCAACCGGTATAACCTCCCGGCTGATTACTATCAGAATTACCTCCAGAACATTGCTGCCATAAACCAGGATGATATTCAGACAGTATCCCGGAAATTTATTACACCGGCCAATGCAACAATTCTGGTTGTCGGAAAGGCAGAAGAAGTTGCAAAATCCCTGACCGGTTTTACAAAAGACGGGAAAGTCAACTACTATGATGTAGACGGCAATCTGATTGATAAAACAAAAAAAATGAAAGCTGCACCAGCCGGACTTACAGCTCAGCAGGTTGTTGAAAAATACATTGACGCCATTGGTGGCAGAAAAAAACTTGAAAAAATCAATGATATTACAATCTCCATGAGCACTACCATGCAGGGAATGTCTATTTCGATCAAGAGTATCAATAAAGCGCCAAACAAAATGTTTGTTGAAGTAGGATCTGGCGGAATGGTCTTTTCTAAACAGATATTTGATGGCACAAAAGCACTGGTAACTTCACCGATGGGTAACCAGGAATTAAGCGGTCCGGAACTGGAAGAAATGAAAAACCAGGCTCTCATGAATGTTGAACTGGATTATGCTATACATGGCATCAATCTGGAACTTCTTGGCATTGAACCCATTGATGGCAAAGAAACCTATGCTGTTCAGCTTACTTATCCCAAAGGGAACAAAGAAACCGAATACTATGATATTGCTAGTGGTTTGAAAGTCAGAAAAGTTGGTGCTCAGGGACCAACTGATCTGAAGGACTACCGTGATGTAAAAGGTATTTTGTTTCCCTTTGTGATTCAGCAGGAAATGGAAGGACAATCCATGAAGATGAATGTTGAATCTATTGAACTGAACACCAAACCTTCCGACGATATCTTTAAAATCTGATTATAATACATGGACACTTTTGTTGTTTCTGCTCGAAAATACAGGCCGGCAACGTTTGACACCGTTGTTGGACAACCCTCCATTACTTCAACCTTAAAAAATGCCATCCGAAGCAATCAGCTGGCGCAGGCATTTCTGTTCTGTGGACCGCGGGGTGTTGGTAAAACTACCTGTGCCCGTATCCTGGCGAAAACGATTAATTGTCAGAATATTACAGAAAGTATTGAACCCTGTAATGAATGCGAATCCTGTAAAAATTTTAATACCAGCGCGTCATTTAACATTTATGAACTGGATGCAGCATCCAATAATTCGGTAGATGATATCCGGAATCTGGTTGATCAGGTGCGCATTCCGCCACAAACCGGGAAGTACAAGGTCTACATAATCGATGAGGTTCACATGCTCTCGGCACAAGCATTCAATGCCTTTCTGAAAACACTGGAAGAGCCACCGGCTTATGCCAAATTTATTCTGGCAACCACGGAGAAACACAAAATTATTCCAACCATTATTTCACGCTGTCAGATTTTTGACTTTAAAAGAATAACCGTTGAAAGTATAGTCGATCACCTCAAATATGTTGCAGACTCTCAATCTGTTACAATTGACGAAAACAGTTTACTGGTAATTGCTCAGAAGGCTGACGGATCCATGCGCGACTCCCTTTCAATTTTTGACCAGATTGTCAGCTTTTCCGGGAAGAATGTCGAGTACCAGAACGTTATTCAAAACCTGAATGTCCTCGATATTGAACATTACTTCAAACTGAATGATGCGCTCGTATCGGGCAATATTGCTGATGCGATTCTGCTTATTGATGATATTCTGGAACGCGGATTTGACGGACAACATTTTATGGCAGGCCTTGGAAGTCACTTCCGGAATCTGCTCATGTGTAAAGATGCCTCGACTGTTAAGTTGATTGAAACCGGCGAAATTATCCGAAAAAAATATCTGGACCAGGCTGCCCGTTGTTCTGATTCCTTTTTATTGAAAGCACTGGAATTAAACAATCAGTTTGACCTGAATTACAGGGTATCAAACAACAAGCGACTTCACCTTGAAATCCTGGTTATTCAGCTTTGCTCTATTAACAGATCGCAACCAGTTGAAACAGTTGCGAAGCGAAAACCGGTTTTAGAGGCTGTTCCGGCTCCAAAGGTTGAACTGGCAAAAGGGGTTACACTACCCCCTCCGGCTGTAATCAAGCCCAACCCTGCGATTCAATTCGGAAAAGGCAGTATTTCCATAAAGGATCATACACACCGTCCGAAAACAATAATTGAAGAAACCGAACCCGACTATTCTGCTTTGCCGAAAAAGCCATTTACAGAAGAACAGCTTACGCGTGCATGGAATGCTTATGTCGAATCAAATTCAAAGGATTCCGGAAACTATTATATTACACTCAGCAAACGAAAACCAGTCCTGCTGGATTCAAATAATCTGAGACTCGAACTGGACAATAAAATTCAGGAAGATGACCTATTAAACCATAAAAAAGAAATTCTTGATTTCCTTCGCAACCGGCTTGAGAATTTTCAGGTTGATATTGAATTCCGTGTAGTTCAGTATACTTCAAATACCGAAGCAAAGGCTTATACTCCTGTCGACAAGTTTAAAAAAATGGCCGGAACAAATCCAGCCATTTTTAAACTCAAAGAGGACTTCGATCTTGAAGTCGAATATTAATTCATCAAAACGTTGATGTAGAGGTCATTACATCTTTGGCATGAATGGTCAACACCGGGATCGGCGAATGGTTAACCAATTGCTGCGCATAACTTCCAAGCCATAAATTCCAGGTAGATTTTTCCATTTCAGTCATAATGGAAATGAGGTTGGCATCAACAGTTTTGGAATAATTTAAAATGTCATCAACCATATTCTTGACTTCGAGGTATTCTACCTTGTATTTCACATCCGCCTTCTGAAGATATTTAATGGTCTGTTGGGCATATTCCTCAATCTGACGTCTGATAGAAGCCACTTTCGTAGTAAATGTCAGAACCACATGAACTTCCGCATCAAAAAGTTTGGCCATTAAAGCAGTGAAAGGAACCTTTTGGCGTGTTTCGAGTGTACTATCGATAGGCAGAACAATGCGGGCAAGGTCTCTGGCTATATTGAGGCTACCGCGGATTGTAATGACAGGACAGGGAGACTGACTCACAATACGGTTGGCATTGCTTCCTATCCACATTTCTTCAAAACCAGAGGAGCCATGCGTACCAACGACCATGATGGCAGCATCTTTTTCCGTGGCAAGTGTTACCATTTCCTTGTGCACTTTACCCTCTCGGATCGAAAAAGTTATTTCTCCGTTTGGCAGATCAGGCTGGTATTTATCAATTAAACGTTGAAAATGTTCATCAACAACTGTGGCCTGATCTTTCTCTGTTTTCAGAAAATCCGGAATTCCTTCATCTGGTTTTTTTACCCAAACCATATGGAGATCAATTTCAGCCTTGCGGGCAATAGAAATAGCGTGTTCGAGGGCATTTATCGAGCAATCGGAAAAATCAACCCCCACAATTATAGGTCTCATTGTTCTTTTTTTTTGTAAATATAACAATTATTCTGAAAAAGCATTATTGTTCATTGAATTTTAATCCAAGAACGGGGAAGTTTATTCTGTCGCGGACGACGTAAGCATTGGGATAGTTAACGAGAATTTTCTGAAGCTGACCGTCGGCTTCGAGTTTTAGCCGGTAATCACCAATTCTTACTTTAAAAAAGGGTTCCTGAAAACTCAGGTATGCAGGAATTCCCGGATAACGGCTCACAAAATCAGCCCTGACATCCACTGCCCGCTTTTTTGAATCATTTCCTGAATCAAAATAAATTTGAATCCGATATCCTTCCATTACACCCGGAAGAGTAGCATTTACAAGTATATGCCTTTCGATCAGAACCGGAATACGGGAATCCTGAATAATTTCAATCTTCCCTGCTTCATTGGCAGCCGGCTGTGAATAGACAACACACCCTGTTAAAATCAACAGGATTGTAAAAATAATCTCAGTCCGTTTCTTTACCATATTCCCTTTTTCAAAAACCTGTTGTTATTTTTTGAATTTCAGTTGCCTGAGTTGTTAAAACAGGAATAGGTGAATTATTAATCATCTGTTGTGCATATGGTCCCAGCAAAAGGTTAGCCGGGGTAGATTCCTGTTCCGTCATGATACTGATAAGATCCGCATCTGTTTTCTCGGCATGATTAATAATTGCGTTTGTGATATTTTCTGCCTCAATAACATTCAGTTCAACATGAATTCCATGCTGGTGAATAAACAAGGCGGTTTGCTCTGCATACTGATCTACTTTGCGTTGAATAGCCTTAACAGATGTTGAATAAACCGCAATAATATTGATTGTACTGTTGTGAAATTTGGCCAACCTGACAGTATATGGTACTTTTTGGCGGGTTTCAAGTGTACTGTCGATGGGGAGAATAATCCGGCTGATCACGGGTCGGAATGCATAATCAAGCCGGATTGTAAGTACAGGACAGGGGGCACTGCTGACAATACGGTAAGCATTGCTGCCAATCCAGAATTTCTCATAGCCGGATACTCCGTGAGATCCGGTAATAATCATACTGGCATCATCATACTTGGCCTGATTGGCCACTTCCTGATAAACCTTGCCTTTTCTGATTTTGTAGTTCAATTCACCTGTTTTGAGATTCGCAGAATAACGCTCAACAAGCTCCTCGAATTGCTCCTTTATCTCCATGCGGTGTTCCCGTTTCACAACCGCCAGATCACTGTCGGAATCATGATGGGTATCAACCCATACCATCTCTACATCTGCTTCTACGGTATTGGCCAGATTAATGCTATACTCAAGTGCATGCAGCGAACACTTTGAGAAATCGATGGCCGTGATGAGCTTTTTCATAGCAGTGGTTTTATGAATGGCTAAAATAGCTTATTTTACATAAATTTTCAACTAAAATCCACTATTTTTGTGATATGATTTGGCCCTTTGTACAGATATGACACTTTGTGCCTTTCGAAAGTTGCTTTATAAACCATCAAAACCCACGAATGGTCAACAAAAACCTTGATCCTGCATCCGACAATCTGAGTGCAGCCGAGAAAGAACTCGAAAAAGTACTCAGACCTGTCGATTTTACCGAGTTTTTCGGGCAGGAAAAGATCATTGATAATCTTAAAATATTCGTTCAGGCTGCCAGTCAACGCGGCGAATCACTTGATCACGTTTTATTACACGGACCTCCGGGACTTGGAAAAACTACACTTTCCTTCATCATTGCAAATGAATTGGGTGTTAATGTCAAAGTTACATCAGGACCGGTTATTGATAAACCCGGTGAATTAGCCGGTTTGCTTACAAATCTTGAACCCAATGATGTTCTGTTTATCGATGAAATCCACCGTCTGTCACCGGTAGTTGAGGAATATCTCTACTCGGCCATGGAAGATTACCGTATCGATATCATGATCGAATCCGGTCCCAATGCACGCTCCATCCAGATAAAACTCAACCCGTTTACACTTGTTGGTGCAACAACCCGATCCGGTTTACTGACAGCCCCCCTCCGCTCCCGTTTTGGTATTAACTTACGCTTATCCTATTATACAGCTGATATCCTTGAAAAAATCCTGATCCGTTCGGCCGGAATCCTGAATGTTCCTATTGAAAAGGATGCTGCTCTCGAAATTGCCCGCCGCAGCCGCGGAACTCCCCGTATTGCCAATCTGCTGCTGCGCCGGGTACGCGACTTTGCCCAGATTAAGGGCAATGGCCGGATTACCATGGAAATTGCTCAATACGGGCTTTCTGCACTCAATGTCGATATCAATGGACTGGATGAAATGGATAACCGCATCTTGTCGGCAATTATTGAGAAATTCAAGGGAGGCCCTGTTGGATTGACCACAATTGCCACTGCCGTTGGAGAAGATCCCGGAACCATTGAGGAAGTGTATGAACCCTTTCTCATACAGGAAGGATATCTTGCACGGACTCCACGCGGAAGAGAAACTACTGATCTGGCCTATAAACATCTGGGCAAAGGTTCGCTGCGCAGCCAGCAAAAACTGTTCGATTAATGAATTCAGAGGCTGTAAACCTGGCAGCATGGATTAAACAGCAGGCTGCCGAAACCGGCTTTGCTGCCTGTGGAATTAAAATAGCCGGACATCTGGAGGATTCCAACCGTATTTTTCGACAATGGCTTGCCGAAAATCGTCATGCCGATATGTCCTACCTCGAAAATAACATCGAAAAAAGGATGAACCCTGCCTTATTGCACGAAGGCGCAAAAACTATTATAAGCCTCATTTATCCTTATTATTCCGCAAAAGATCAACATCCGGATTCAGGCTACAAAATAGCCCGCTTCGCAAGGGGGGCAGATTACCATATTATTCTGAAAGAGAAACTGCAGGAACTCATCAAAAAAATAACGGAGAAAACCGGAGAATTCAGTTTTCGTGTTTTTACAGATTCGGCTCCGGTTGCTGAAAAAAGCTGGGCTGCTCTTACCGGACTGGGATGGATTGGGAAAAACTCCCTGTTGATTACAAAAAAGCATGGTTCTTTTGTTTTCATCTGTGAAATAATCTGCGATCTCGATCTGATAACAGAGGATACTGAAACTGGCAATTTCTGCGGAAACTGCACAAAATGCATCGATGCCTGCCCTACTCAGGCTATTTATGAAGCAGGAAAAATCGATGCCAAAAAATGCATTGCATACCATACCATCGAATATAAGGATGAAATACCTGAATCCATCAGACCTTTTTTGCACCGGAATATTTATGGGTGTGATATTTGCCAGGATGTCTGCCCCTACAATCATAAATTGTCAGAACCCGATAATAACTTGTTTGAACCCTCGGAAATAGTGTTGAATATGACACAGCCTGATTGGGAAAATTTAAGTCCGGAAGAATTTAAAATTATGTTCCGCAATTCAGGTATTTCGAGATTAACATATTCGGGACTGATGAATAAAATACACTCTGTACCTAAATAATTTTTATTAAGTTTACCGCCGAAAACGAAACCAAATCAAATGAAGAAACTTATTGTAATTCTGTTTTTATGCTCTTACGCAATGAGCATGATGGCGCAGCTGCCAAAAAAATGTATGGGCCCTGTTCCGAATGAAAAATTCAGGCAGCGGCTCGAGATGATCTCCTCTTCCAACAATGAAATCCAGAAATTGAAAAAGGCAAAAGATCTGGCTACCGAATTTTGTTTGACCTCCCTGCAGATTAAAACCGTTGCAGAACTTTTTATAAACGATTTCACCCGTCTTGATTTTGCCCAGATTGCCTTTATTAATGTCACCGATCCGGAAAACTTTTACGATGTGTATGATGCCTTTGCTTATTTCAGCAATGTTTTCAGATTACACGACTACACAAAAAGTATGCAATCCACTGCCTTGCCCCCGGTTCCTCCTCCACCTCCCTGTATTGTAACAGAGTCTGATTTTCAGCAAGTAAAGGAAAGCATTAATAAACAGAGCTTTAATGCCACTAAAGTAACCATTGCCAAGCAGGTCATTCAGGCCAAGCAGTGTTTTACAGCTCTTCAGATCAGAGATATTATGAAACTCTTCAGTTTTGAAGAATCCAAACTGGACATCGCAAAATATGCCTACGATTTCTGTATCAATAAACGGGATTATTTCCAGGTGAATGATGCATTCACTTTTTCGGGAAGCGTTGACGAGTTGTCGAAATATATTTCTACAAAGCACTAAATCAGGGTTGTCCCCAGCGTTTTGTATCGGGATGAAAACCAGCCAGATCAAGTACACGATTCGTGACTGTTTTTACCAGACTGCCGATATCAGCGGGTTTGGTATAGAAAGAGGGTGATGCCGGACAAATAATGGCTCCTGCTTCGGTCAGTAATTTCATGTTGTTAATATGTATCAGATTCAGCGGCATTTCCCGCAGAACGATGATTAATTTCCCTCTTTCTTTCAGAATAACATCGGCTGCTCTGGATATTAAATCATTGGCCAGCCCGGATGCAATTCTCCCCATGGTTCCGGCAGTGCATGGTATAATAATCATCGTCCGGTACCCGGCTGAACCCGATGCCATTGGAGCAAACATATTATCATTCCGATACACCGGCCAGGGCAATTCAGGTAAGGACTGGGTCTCCATTTCGAAATTCCATACCTGCCGTGCATAATCTGAAAAGATAACACCACACTGATCAACAGGATGCTGAAGCGATTTCAATGTTGACAATAAAGCATCTGCATAGATGGCACCACTGGCTCCTGTGACGGCTACAATCAGTTTATTTGGGTTCATACATTCAGTTAAAGTCGGTAAAACACACTCAGCATCAGCAAATCATGAAACTGGCCGTAACCACTTCCCAATCGTTTGACAAAACCTGAAGTCTGACCAATACGGATCGAATTAATGGAGTTACTGGTTCGCAATCCTACATTAAAACGGTCGTTGAGTGGCACCTGAAATCCAAGGAGGAAACTAAAATTCTGTGTGCGAAATTCCGGTCGGCCGGCCAGATTTGTCCAGTCATCCCCATTCATGGATTCTTTTTTCGAAATAAGAACAGCACCGGCCAGTCCGAATTCGACGGTCATGCCCTTCATTTTATAATGTGCCAGAACAGGCACTTCGATGTAGCTGAGATTTAATTTATAGGTATTAAAATCATTTTTGTCAGGATTCGAAAGATGACGGCTTCCTTTCATTACATAATCAATTTCCATTTGAAGCGCCCAACTGGAGGAAATACTTAAATTAACCCATCCACCCCCGGTGGCACCGGCTTTGTTATACCCTGAATAGGTATCACCAGCAACCTGACTGGCAACCACACCGGCTGTTACACCTCCTGTAAATACCTGGGAATAAACACCTGAAGCAATAAAAATTGCGAAAAACAGGAAATATTGTTTCATTTTCATCGATCACATTTTAACATAAAAGTAATAATTTAAACAAAAACAGGATAGAATGGTTAATAACATGGAGAATTTTAAATATGTGATTCCCCTGTTTTATCCTTTTCCTATTTTTGTGTTTTTATTACAAAATTATGATTAAAAAGATTCTAGTTGCAAATCGTGGAGAGATTGCTGTCCGCGTAATGCGTTCCTGTCGGGAGATGGGTATCCGGAGTGTTGCCGTTTATTCAGAAGCCGACCGTAACTCCATGCATGTCCGGTACGCCGATGAAGCCTATCTGATCGGACCGGCTCCCTCATCCGAAAGCTATTTGAAAATGGAAACCATTCTCGCTGTTGCGAAATCAACAAACGCAGATGCCATCCATCCCGGATATGGTTTCTTATCTGAAAATGCAACTTTTTCCAGACGGTGTCAGGAAGAAGGAATCATTTTTATCGGCCCCTCGCCTCATGCTATCCTGACTATGGGCGATAAAATTACCGCCCGCAAACAAATGCTCAATGCCGGAGTTCCTGTTGTACCCGGAACAATAGAGCCGATTGCAGACGAGAATCTTGCGATTCAGACCGTCATGGAAATCGGACTACCTGTCATGATCAAAGCCTCTGCCGGTGGAGGAGGAAAGGGAATGCGTCTTGTTAAAAAAGAAGAAGACATTTTAACAGCAATCCGTTCGGCCCGTTCCGAGGCCAAAGCCGCATTCGGAGATGATTCTGTTTATATTGAAAAATACATAGAATCCCCACATCATATAGAATTCCAGGTACTTGCTGATAAACAGGGAAATACTGTTCATTTGTTCGAGCGCGAATGTTCTGTTCAGCGCCGTCATCAGAAAGTAATCGAAGAAACACCCTCCCCCCTGCTTACACAGGAAATCAGGATGGAAATGGGGAAACATGCCGTTGCTGCAGCACAGGCTGTAAACTATGACGGAGCCGGAACCATCGAATTTATTATGGGTGATGATTTAAAGTATTACTTCCTCGAAATGAATACCCGCCTTCAGGTAGAGCATCCGATTACAGAACGTGTTGTCGGAGTTGACCTGGTAAAAGCCCAGATCGGTATTGCCAATGGTTTGCCGCTGGCTTTCAAACAGGAAGACCTGAAACAAACCGGCCATGCGATTGAATGCCGCATCTATGCCGAAGACACACGTAATAATTTTATGCCAAGCCCGGGAAAAATAAAACATATTACCGAACCCCTTGGACTGGGTGTACGTCATGACGGTTACGTTTACGAAGGCTTTGAAATTCCGATTTTCTATGACCCCATGATTTCCAAACTGATCGTCTGGGCTTCAACCCGGGAAGAAGCGATCATGCGTATGAAACGGGCACTGTATGAATACAAAATTACAGGTGTTAAAACCAATCTGCATTTTCTGGCAAAAATCATGAAAGCTCCCGCCTTTGTATCAGGGAAATATAATACCCATTTCATCGAAGAAAACATGGATTTTCTGATGTCAGAAGGCGATTGTGATTCCTTATGTCAGGATATGGCGCTCATTGCTGCCTTTGTTGATCATTATACCCGCAAACAGGCCGCTAAACCAGGCATTGTGCAAAAATTCAGTCACAGTCCCTGGAAAGACGCCGGACGCCGTCGCAGCATGAACGGTGCCGATTAATTATTCATTCAGCTTACGAAAAACAGAACACCATGTCACTCGAAATAAAAATTGATAACCGCCTTGCCAACGTAAAACTCATCGAGAAAAAAGGCAATCTGCTGAAGGTAAAAGTGGATGATAAGGACTATGAAGTGGATATTACCATGGTAGAAGATATGGTATACTCCCTGATTCATAACGGACGTTCCTATAATATTGAAATGATCCAGGCAAACAATGTGGATTCATATTATGTGAATTCGCTTGCCAATCAATATCATGTCGAAATTAAAGATTCTTCACACCGCTTCCTCAAAAACAGAGGAAAAGACAGTGGCTCTGAAAATGAAAACAAAGTCATCACTCCCATGCCGGCCAAAATTGTGAAACTCCTTGTCAATGAAGGAGATACAGTTAAAAAAGGACAAGCCGTGATCGTAGTTTCGGCCATGAAAATGGAAATGGAATTCAAAGCCGGAAAAGATGGAACTGTTAAGAAAATCTTTGTGAAAGAAGAAGATACGGTGAATGTGAACGAAACATTGATCGAACTGAACTGATAATTTCCCGCTGTGTTACTCACTTAGGAAAATTCACTAATTTTCGCCCTCATTTCTGAATCTTCTGCTCCTGCAGTAAAATTTAACGATTATGGCGGCATTTCGGTGGTTTTTCCTTTTACCTTTTTCCTTTTTCCTTTTTCCTTTTTCCTTAACCGCGGATACAATTCCTGATTGGGAAAATCCGTCCCTTCCTTCCCTCAATACAGAAAAACCCCATGCTACCTTCATTCCCTTTGCCGAGGAACAGGCGGTACTACGGAATGAGAATACATCCTCACCATATTATAAGTCGCTGAACGGCATCTGGAAATTTCATTTTTCAGAAAACCCTGCATCCCGGCCCGTCGATTTTTACACGCCTGCTTTTAATGATCAGGGATGGAAAGATATTGACGTACCGGTGACATTCGAGCGACAGGGCTACTCCTACCCGATTTATGTGAATATCCCATATGAATGGACCAAAAAACCGGAGCCACCCAAAGTTCCCCGCGATTACAATCCAATCTTCAGCCTTCGCAGAACCTTTGAAATTCCGGAAACCTGGAAAGACAAGCAGATTTTTGTCCATTTCGGTGCAGTAAAATCATTCTTTTATCTCTGGGTAAACGGAAAATATTGTGGTTTCAGCAAGGATGCCAAAACCCCGGCCGAATTCAACATCAGCCCCTACCTGCAATCCGGTCAGAATCAGATTGCTGTCGAAATTTACCGGTGGTCGGATGGTTCTTACCTCGAATGTCAGGACATGTGGCGGATGAGCGGGATAAACCGTGATGTATATCTTGTAGCCCGACCCAATGCTTATATCCGGGATTTCTTTGCACATACCCCTCTTGTAAATGATTATCAGGACGGGCAGCTCAAACTGGATATCGAAATGCTGAACAAATCCGCTTCTCCGCTTCAGAATGCCAGCCTTGAAGTCGCATTGTTTAACAAAGACCGGGTACTCGTTTTTCGGGAAAGTCTACCCTATAATAGCATGAAATCCGGAACCGACAGTCTGCATCTTGAGAAACTCATCCCCCGTGCACGGGCCTGGAATGCAGAACTCCCTTACCTTTACAGCCTGGTAATCAGTCTAAAAACAGCGGATGGGAAAATATTGGAATCCATTGGTCACCGTCTTGGTTTCCGAACGGTGGAAATTACGAATGGCCGCTTGCTGGTAAACGGGAAAGCCATTTATATAAAGGGCGTTAACCGTCATGAACATGATCCGGAAAAAGGACATGTCATCAGCCGCGAACTTATGCTGAAAGACATTACCCTGATGAAGCAGAATAACATCAATACGGTCAGAACCTGTCATTACCCCGATGATCCATACTGGTATGAACTCTGCGACCAATATGGTTTGTATGTGATTGATGAAGCCAATGTGGAATCACATGGAATGGGATATAACCTGGAAAGAACACTGGGAAACAATCCTGTCTGGAAAATTGCTCACCTTGACCGGACGATCCGCATGGTTGAACGCGATAAAAATCATCCGTCGGTCATTATATGGTCGCTCGGAAATGAAGCCGGCAATGGCGTAAATTTCTATGCAACCTATGACTGGGTAAAGCAACGCGATGCCTCCCGTCCTGTACATTATGAAAGGGCTCTGTTGGAAAGAAATACCGATATTTATTGTCCGATGTATGCCGGGGTGGAGCATCTTTCGGACTATGCCCGTAAACCACAGACCCGGCCACTGATTATGTGTGAATATGCCCATGCCATGGGAAACAGCACCGGGAATCTTCAGGAATACTGGGATACCATTCAGAAATACCCCCTCTTACAGGGAGCCTGCATCTGGGATTGGGTGGATCAGGGGCTGGCAGAAAAAGATGCCAAAGGCCGGCCTTTTTGGGCATATGGAGGAGATTATGGTCCGAAAGATGTACCGAGCGACCGGAATTTCTGTTGCAACGGGCTGGTCTTTCCCGACCGTAAACCACATCCGGGGCTTGCCGAAGTGAAAAAAGTGTATCAATCTGTAAATTTTGAAGCAGCTGATCTGAAGAAATTCATGCTGACCATCAGCAATAATTACAATTTCTATAATTTATATGGTACGGAATTGATTTGGGAAATCGTAGCAAACGGGAAGACTATTCAGGAAGGTACGATTCCTGAAGTGGTTATTAACCCGGGTGTTCACAGAAGTTTCTCGCTGCCGGTTAAAAAATTCGACCCTGTTTCAGGAACTAGCTATCATTTGAATATCTGTCTGAAAACAACAGAAGACAAACCCCTGATTCCCAAGGGACATATATTTGCCCGCGAGCAAATATTTCTCATGGAAATTCCGCCAGTTTATATTGAAAAACCTCATTTTCAAAAATTAAAAATTAAAGAAGATCCGCAGACGATTACGATTAGCAATGAGGCGGTTATTATTCATTTTTCCAAGACCACCGGGAAAATGACCCGTTATACTGTAAACGGGAAATCCCTGCTGTTGTCGGGAATCCTGCCCAATTTCAGGCGGCCCTTAACTGATAATGATATCGGAAGCGGATTATACAAAAAATCCAGAAATTGGTTTGAAGCCAGTCAAAACCGAAAAACCGAAAAAATAGAAGTCATCCGCGAACAAAAAGAAACGCCTTGTATCCGGGTTACGTATCTTTTACCGGATGTGAACAGTACAGTAGTTTTAAATTACAAATTACACGGGAATGGTGCCATTCACATGACGATGGCCTTTGACCGGCTGGCCGACAGTCTGCCTGTCATGCCCCGTTTCGGACTTAATCTGAAAACTGATCCAACCTTGCGTCAGTTGAACTGGTTTGGACGTGGCCCGATGGAAAACTATCCTGACCGGAAAACGAGTGCATTTATAGGAAATTATCATTCGACCGTGGATGAACAATATACCCCCTATGTAAGGCCTCAGGAAAACGGTTATAAATGTGATACCCGCTGGTTCTCTGTTAAGGATGAACAAGGAAGCGGTCTTCTTTTTGTGGCCGACTCGCTGCTAAATTTCAGTGCGATTCCTTACAGCTATGAAACACTGGCTTCCTATGAATGGGGTTGTAAACACCTGAATGATCCGGAATCAGCCGGTTCTGTTGATGTCAACATTGATCTTTTACAAATGGGACTGGGTGGCGATGACAGCTGGGGTGCTGAACCACATCAGGCCTATATGCCAAAAGCCGGATACAAACAATTTTCCTTTAGTATTATTCCATTAAATCCTGGAATTTCGATCGAAGATCAACTTAAACTTTCATATAAATAATATCTGTTGTTCATCTATATTCACACATAACACATTCTTCTATGAGTCCTGTCACCGATACAAAAAAGTACATTTTAAGCATAAGCATAATTGGTATATTGTTTTTTATCTTCGGATTTGTCACCTGGTTAAATGGTACATTAATCCCATTTTTAAGGATGGCCTGTGAGTTGAATAATTTTCAGGTATACTTCGTTGCCTTTGCATTTTACATCTCCTATTTCTTCATGGCATTGCCCTCATCCTGGGTATTGTACCGAACTGGCTTTAAAACAGGAATGAGTCTCGGATTGCTGGTCATGGCACTGGGAACCCTGATATTCATCCCTGCTGCCTTGAGCCGTACTTTTTGGATGTTTCTCACGGGTTTATTCATCCAGGGTGCCGGTTTGTCGCTGCTGCAAACAGCATCAAACCCTTATATAACCATCATTGGCCCGTTGGAATCCGCGGCACGACGCATCAGCATCATGGGCATCTGCAATAAGGTAGCCGGTGTTCTGAGCCCGATCATTCTGGGTGCCATTGTACTCGAAGGAGCCAATCTGATTGTCACAAAGCTGGAAACGATACAAGGAGCAGAACGGGTTCAACTGCTTGATGATCTTGCCCAACGGGTTATCATGCCTTATGGTGTGATGGCCGTTGTTCTGATTTTACTGGCTGCACTGGCCAAATTTTCACCCTTACCTGAAATTGAAGCAGAAGAAGAAAAACAAGTTGAAAGCAAAACAGCGAAAACCAGTATTTTACAGTTTCCGCATCTGTTACTCGGGTTTCTGGCGATTTTCCTCTATGTGGGGGCAGAAGTCATTGCCGGGGACACCATTATATTATACGGGCAATCGCAGGGGATTGAATTATCGGAAGCCAGGTTTTTCACCTCTTACACCCTGATTGCCATGGTTGTCGGATATATCCTGGGAATTCTGCTGATTCCCCGCTATATCAGTCAGTCGAAAGCACTGACACTGGCAGCCGTTCTGGGCATCGCCTTTAGTCTGGGGGCAGTATTTACCACCGGGTTTACCTCTGTATTGTTTATTGCCATCTTAGGTCTTGCCAATGCAGTAATGTGGCCTGCAATCTGGCCACTGGCACTCGACGGACTTGGAAAGTTTACCAAAACCGGTTCTGCTATTCTGATTATGGGTATTGCCGGTGGAGCTTTACTGCCATTGCTATACGGAAAACTGGCCGATGTGATTAATACCCGGGATGCTTACTGGGTGTTATTCCCGAGCTATCTTTTTATTTTATATTATGCCCTTTCGGGTCATAAACTCAGAAAAAACTAAATATGAAACCAACACTTGTATTGCTGGCAGCCGGTATTGGCAGCCGTTACGGAGGATTGAAACAGGTCGATGGGATTGGCCCGTCGGGAGAAACCATTATGGATTATTCGATTTATGATGCCATTCGGGCTGGTTTTGGTAAGGTCGTTTTCATCATTCGGAAAGATATTGAAGCAGACTTTCGTGCTGCCTTTACGAATAAACTGGAAGGAAAGCTTGATTTTGAATTTGCATATCAGGAACTCGATTCCCTGCCTGCCGGATCCGAAATTCCCGAAGGCCGTAAAAAACCATGGGGAACCGGACATGCCGTAATGGTGGCAAAAAATATAGTCGATACGCCATTTGCGGTGATCAACGCGGATGATTATTACGGAGCGGATGCATTTCAGCAAATGGCTGCATTTCTGAAGGATCGGACAGCCAATGAAACAAGCTATTCGATGGTAGGGTATGACCTCGAAAACACGCTTTCTGATTTTGGCTCTGTTTCGAGGGGAATCTGTGCAACCGATCAGGAATCCTACCTGCAATCCGTAACCGAACGCACCCGCATTGAACGTTCCGGGGATAGAATTGTGTACTATGAAAATGAACAGGCAGCAGATCTTCCCGGTTCTGTTCCGGTTTCCATGAACTTCTGGGGGTTTACTCCGGCTTTTTTTGCTCAGCTCGACAGCCTGTTCGAAACCTTTCTGAACACCCTTGGCGATCCACTCAAAAGCGAATTTTACCTGAGTTCGGCCATTGATCACCTGATCCGGACCGGGCAGGCTACCGTCAGGGTTTTACCTACGAGCAGCAAATGGTTTGGCGTGACATACCGGGAAGATAAACCCTTTGTTGTTGAGAAAATTACCCGACTGACCGATTCCGGAATTTACCCTGTAAATCTCTGGGAATAGATGAGTCTGACAATTGATTTTGAACACATCATCCGACAATTTCAGGTGGAAGGCCGCTTCCTGGAAGCAATCCCGATTACACGCGGACATATTAATGCTTCATTCCGCATTTCTCTGCAGGCCGAAACAACCCAAAGCTGGTTCCTGCAGCGGGTAAATCCACAGGTATTCCCGGATATCAAGGGACTGATGGAAAACATTGATATGATAACCAGCCATCTGGAGCGGAAACCGGCAGGTGATCCCAATGTGCTGCCATCACTCCTGAAACTGGTAAAAACCAATGATGGGAAACTTTTCTTTACAGATTTGGACGGAGCTCCCTGGAGGATGTTTAACTATCTGGAAAACACACATAGCCTTGATCAGGTAACAGAAGTAAACCATGCCCGTGAGGGAGGTGCTGCCTTTGGAAAATTTCTTTTATCCCTTTCTGATTTTGATGCCAAACGCCTGAATATCACTTTACCCCGTTTTCATGATCTGGAATATCGTGTGGAGCAATATCAGGAAGCCTGCGATCAAGACCGGGCAGGCAGAGTCAAGGATGTTTTTTCAGAAATCCGTATTGTGAAAGAAATCCTGCCGGATATGTTCAAATTCTGGCAGATTATCAGCAAATGCCATGTGCCTGTGCGGATAACACACAATGATACCAAGTTTAACAATGTATTGCTGAATCCTCAGGGAAAAGCCGTTTGTATTGTGGATCTGGATACAGTAATGCCGGGTTC
>CAYLTH010000007.1:51004-54406 GCA_964386485.1 uncultured Bacteroidales bacterium
ATCAACGGGGATATTTATTATCGGATCAATCGGGAAAATCACAATCTCGACCGGGCCCGGGTGCAATTCCGGCTCATGTCGTGCATGCAGCAAAATTTTGATTTTATGAAACAAAACTAATAAATGACCATCATGAAACGGAACGCGTATACCTTACTATCCGGACTTACTTTGTTGATTTTCCTCTTCATCTTCACTGTTATGGAAGTGCAGGCCGGGAAAAAACCGGGGATTATTCCTCAACCCAATAAACTAAGCTGGAATTCCGGACATTTTCATCTCAGGAACGGCTATCAGATCCAGGTTGATTGTGACAATCCTGCACTGAAAGAACTATCCTCCTTTTTAACAGAGCGGATTGGACTGAATGGTGGTCCATTACCAGCTACCGGAGAAGTTCAAAACCCGAAAGGTATGGTGATCCGGCTGACCATGAAGGAAAGTCTTGAATGTTTGGGGAATGAGTCGTATTTGCTCAATGTCACCAAAAATGAAATTCTGATCCGGGCAAAGACGCCGAATGGAATTTTTTACGGGATCACTACCCTGCTCCAGTTACTTCCTCCCGAATCGCTAGCCACAGAACCCGGCATGAAGAGGAGTTCCTATAAAGTTCCCTGTGTTGAAATCGTTGATGAACCCCGATTTGTATACCGGGGAATGCATCTGGATGTCAGCCGCCATTTCTTTCCCATTGAATTTGTGAAGAAATACATCGATCTGTTGGCATTTTATAAGATGAATACCTTCCACTGGCATCTCACAGATGATCAGGGTTGGCGTATCGAAATCAAAAAGTACCCAACGCTGACGACTCTGGGAGCAACCAGGAAAGGAACCCAGGTGGCCAAATTGGATCAAACGGACGATCAGCCTTATAGCGGATTTTACACGCAGGATGAGATCCGGCAGGTTGTTGCCTATGCCGCACAACGCTATGTTACAGTTATTCCGGAAATCGAAATGCCAGGCCACAGTATTGCAGCACTGACAGCCTATCCTTACCTGTCCTGCAAGGGCGGATCCTTTGATGTACGGACAAGCTGGGGAGTGGCGGATGATGTTTTTTGTGCAGGCAATGATTCGACATTTGCGTTTCTGGAGGATGTGCTTACAGAGGTGATCGACCTGTTTCCCTCCACTTATATTCATATTGGCGGGGATGAAGTGCCGAAAACACGCTGGAAAAGTTGCCAGAAATGTCAGGCACGCATCACAAGTAATAATCTTAAAGACGAAGCAGAACTCCAGAGTTATTTTATACATCGGATCGAGAACTTTCTGACCTCCAAAGGCAGGAAACTGATTGGCTGGGATGAAATACTGGAAGGCGGTTTAGCTCCCTCGGCTACGGTAATGTCGTGGCGCGGAATGGATGGAGGGATTGAAGCTGCGCGACAAAAGCATTATGCGATTATGACACCTGGCTCGCATTGCTATTTCGATCATTACCAGGCAGATCCTGCCCATGAGCCTCTTGCCATTGGCGGATTTACAACGCTGAATAAGGTCTATTCTTTTGAACCTATCCCGGCAGAACTGACACCGGAAGAAGGGAAATACATTCTGGGAGCGCAATCCAATCTCTGGACCGAATACATCCCTTCCGCCGAACATGCCGAATACATGGCCTACCCACGGGCACTGGCACTGGCAGAAGTAAACTGGACCCAACCGGCGCAAAAAGACTGGAATTCTTTCGTCGGACGCCTGTCGGATCATTTCAAACGTCTTGGATTCCTGCAGGTGAACTACAGCAAAAGTTTGTTTGATGCCGAAATCAGCATGCAGAAAACAGCGGGTAAAAACGGCATGGCTGTCATGATCAAATCGGACTGGAAAGATCTGAAAATCAGATATACCACTGATGGAACAGATCCCAATCCTGCTTCTTCAAAATTTAAAAAAGCATTTGTTCCGGAAGGACCTGTTACCGTTAAAGCAGCACTCTTTGACAATAAGGGTTTGAAAGGCCGCGTGATCAGTGAAAAGATCCATGTAAGCAAGGCATTTGGAAAACCTGTTCAGTACCTTACGGCCTGGAGCAAGCAATATCCCGGTCAGGAAACCTTTACACTTGTCAATGGAATAAAAGGCAATCAGGCTTTGAAAGCCGGGTCATGGCAGGGATTTAACAAGATTGACATGGAAGTGGTGATTGATCTGGAAAACCCGACTGCCATTCAGGCAATCCGGTGCAGTTTTCTGAAAAGTACCTGGAGCTGGATTTTTTATCCTCAGCAGGTTGAATATTCACTTTCGGACAACGGGATTGATTTCCGGCCTGCAGTACTTGTTCTGAATACAGAACCGGAAGGTCATGGAAGCGAATTGAAATCATTTGATGTGGAATTGAAGGGAGAAAAAGCCCGGTATATTAAAATAAAAGCGGTGAACCAGGGTGTTTGCCCGGTATGGCATGGTGCTGCCGGCCAACCCTGCTGGTTATTTGTTGATGAAGTCATTGTTGAATAAATAAAAGATGAAAAAAACAATATTATTAATTTTCGGGATGGTCAGTTTTTTCTGCCTGACCGCTCAGCCTCAGAGTCCGTCATACGTAGTATTAATCGGTATTGACGGAATGATGGGTGATGCTTTAAAAAAAACCTATGTACCAAATATCGACAGCATTAAACGCCAGGGGGTGATCTCATGGAATACCCGCTGTGTTATGCCGTCGGTGAGTGCACCCAACTGGGCTGCCATCCTAAGTGGGGCTGGTCCGGAGCAAACCGGTGTTACCGATAATGACTGGACATTTGAAAAACATGAACTGGCTCCTGCTGATAAAGATGCGTATGGCTATTTTCCATCAATTTACCGTGTTATACGCGATCAGCGTCGTGATGCCAAAACCTGTCTGTTTACCCAGTGGGAGTGGATTAGCAAATACATCAATCATTTCTGGGTGAGTAAAATGGAGGTGGTTGCCGGGAATCAGGAAATAACAAAAAAGGCAGTAGATTATATCGTAGCCCAAAAGCCGCTCTTCAGTTTTATTCAGTATGATGGTGTGGATGAGGCGGGGCATCAAAAAGGTTACATGTCGGAAGAATACCTGAAAGCCCTGACTGCAGTGGATACAGAAATCGGGAAAATTGTACAGGCCCTCAAAAAGGCGGGAATGTATGAGCAAACCCTGATTGTGATAGTATCCGATCATGGGGGAAAAGGGAAGAATCACGGGGGACTAAGCAAAGAGGAGATGGAAGTCCCCTGGATTGCCAAAGGACCGGGCTTGCAGAAGAACAGGGTCTTGATCCGGCCAAATGACACGATGAATACAGCCACAACCATTGTTTTGCTATTGAATCTGACTCCGCCTGACAGTTGGATCGGGCGGCCGGTGTTTGAGGCGTTTGATGTGAAGGGGCCGGAGTAAAGGGAAAAGGAAAAAGG
>CAYLTH010000008.1:0-4918 GCA_964386485.1 uncultured Bacteroidales bacterium
ATTGAATATTCGGTCTAAGCGTATATCTTTGTGCATATGAGCCGGAAGAATATCATCATTATCGTTATTGTCACTTCGCTTGCCCTCATTGGGATGGTGGGGATTCAGCTCTATTGGATACAGAATGCCATCGGGATCCGCCAGGACAGTTTTTCAAGTTCTGTAAATGAAGCGATCTATAATGTTATCGATAAACTCGAAAAACTGGAAGCAATCAATGAAATTCAGAGTACGATGAATGTCATTGAACGTGGTAATGAATTTTATTACCGGGTGGATTCGGTTAACCGGCTTTATCTCAAAGAGTTGCAGATATTATCATCAAAATCTATCGCCGACAGTCTCTATTCCCGTGACGCCGGAAACATTCAAATTCAATATCTTGCCGACCGAAATGCCCCACCAGTTTTCAATGCCGATACCACTTTTCTGCACCTTATCAATAAACGCGTTACCGAAATAAATTCAGGTGTATATAAACCCAATGATAATGTCGAGGAATTCGACCCGGAAGCCAGTATCAATAAAAAGCAGATGGAACGTATTAATATGCTGGTGAAGGAAAAATCCACCATCATTAATGAAGTTATTGATAATATGCTGAAAACCAGATCAAAGCGATTTGTGCCCAGTCGAATCAATTTCCGTCTGCTCGACTCCCTCATCGGTGCCGAATTAAAAAACAAAAACATTACCACCAACTACGAATTCGGAATCTTTAGTCCGAAACGGAATGTTATGGTTGTTGAAAAAACGGGGCGCTATCACTTTCAGCTGATGCAGAAAAGTTATGCCTACAATCTCTTTCCCCGCGATCTCCTGCGCAATCCCGAATTCCTGTATATCTATTTTCCCCACGAGAAAACCTATGTTCTTACGCAGATGCAGGGTATATTATTCGTCTCCGTCATTTTAATTCTCGCCATATTCGGTTCATTCGGGTTTATTCTCTTTACTATTTTCCAGCAGAAAAAGCTCTCGGAGATGAAGAACGACTTCATCAACAATATGACACACGAGTTTAAAACACCGATATCAACGGTTTCTCTGGCCTGTGAAGCACTGACTGATCCCGATCTGCCCAAATCCGAAAGTCTGTATTCGACCTATATTCAAATCATAAGTGAAGAAAATAAACGTCTGGGAACGATGGCGGAGAAGATTCTTCAGACAGCGATATTGGAAAAAGGACAGCTCAAGCTTAAACTCGAAATGGTTGATATTCATCAGATTATCCCGGAAGTGTCGAAGAAAATTAAAATGCAGGTTGAGCAGAAAAGTGGATTTATCGACATGCAGCTCGATGCTGATTCCTGTATTGTGGAAGGCGACCGCATGCATCTGTCGAATGTGTTTGCCAATTTGCTCGACAATGCCAATAAATACAGTCCGGGCTCTCCCGAGATTAAAATTGGCACTATGACCCAGGCGGAGGGAATTTTAGTTTATGTTGAAGATAAGGGTATGGGTATCAGTAAATTGAACCAGAAAAAAATCTTTGAAAAATTATATCGTGTTTCTACCGGAAATGTCCATGATGTAAAAGGATTCGGACTCGGGCTCAGTTATGTGAAGTTCATCCTCGAAAAACATGGCGGGACCATTGCAGTGGAAAGTGAAGTTGGTAAAGGCAGCCGGTTTACGGTATTTCTGCCCTATCATATCCCGCAAAAAGTTATGAGAACTCTTCAAAAAAAATAACCAATCAATCAAAACATATCCATGGATCGTATCAAAATTTTGCTCGCCGAAGATGATAAAAACCTCGGAAACATCCTGAAAAGTTATCTGGAAGCCAAGGGATTGGATGTTGTATTGTGTGCCAATGGCGAAGAAGCACTGACTTCCTTTAAAAAGGACTATTTTGATTTTTGTATTCTGGATGTGATGATGCCGGTGAAAGACGGATATACGCTTGCCAAAGATATCCGTGTACTCGACAAAAAGATACCCATCCTCTTTCTGACCGCCAAATCCATGCCCGAAGATGTACTCGAAGGCTTTAAAGTAGGCGGAGATGACTACATTACCAAGCCTTTCAGTATGGAGGAGCTTTTGGCCCGCATGAAAGCCATCATTCGCCGCACAACCGGTCTTAACCCCGATACCCCAAAACCAACCCAATACAAAGTCGGCCGCTATATTTTTGAATACAACCGTCAGTTGTTATTAATCGACGGGCTGGAACAGAAACTGACATCCAAAGAAAGTGAACTGCTTCATTTACTGTGTGATAACGTAAATAAAGTGCTCGACCGCCGCGAAGCCCTCATTAAAATCTGGAACGACGACAGCTACTTCAATGCCCGGAGCATGGATGTTTACATTGTCAAATTGCGGAAATACCTGAAAGATGATCCTTCCGTCGAACTTCTAAATGTTCACGGAATTGGGTTTAAACTGGTGATCAACAAATAGAATCCGCTTACAACACGCGTATTACCAATCCTTTAAGATATTCTCCCTCCGGATGAAACAGGGAGGTTGGATGATCTGTAGCGTGACCTGACTGATGAATGACCTGAATTTCACGCTTTGATTCGACTCCGGCAGCCATAACTGCCGACAGGAAAGCGGTACGGTCGACAGCCTGGCTGCAACTGTAGGTGAATAGCAGTCCGCCGGGTTTGATCTTTTTCATGGCAGCCGAATTGATGAAACGATATCCGGTCATGGCTTTGTGTTTGTTTCCCAGATTTTTGGCAAAGGCCGGCGGATCCAGAACGATCAGATCAAATTCATCCGAAACGGTTTCGAGGTAGCGTTTGGCATCTTCACAAACAGATTCATGCTGTAAATCTTCCATTTTATTCAATACCAGATTGGCTTCCAGGTGTTTGATTGCATTTTTCGAGCTGTCCACCGAAACCACTTTGGCTGCACCGGCTTTCAGGGCGTTGAGGGTAAATCCTCCGGTATAGCTGAACACATCGAGTACGGTTTTTCCCTTTGCAAAGGAAGCGGCCAGTTGCCTGTTTTCGCGCTGATCGCAGAAAAAACCGGTCTTTTGTCCGTCCAGATCCAGATGATATTTCAGACCGTTTTCCAGAAAATATTCCGGCAATTCTGAACCGAAAACAAAGCCATCGGTAGCTTCATAATCTGCATTACGCGAAAGGACTTCCGCACTTTTACAATAGACGGATTTCAGTTCCTTTCCATACAGCTTTTTCAGGGCTTCCACGATGGGTTCCATGGCGAGATACATTCCGGTATTCTGCGCCTGAAATACGATACAGCCGTTAAAATAATCGAGGATGAGACCGGCTAACTGATCTCCTTCGGCAAAAACCAAACGATATGCATTAGTGAGTTTATTGCCGGTTAGTCCGGCCAGCTTGCGCAATTCATATGCCTTCTTTATTTTTTGATACCAGAAATCCGGTTCGGAGGGTTTTTCGGCAAACGAAAACAGTTTAACGGCAATAGAACCGCTCTGGGCATGGCCAAAAGCCAAAGAATTTCGCTGTGAATCGAGGATTTCGACGATATCTCCTTCGGCTGGTTTTCCGCTGACACCTTCGATAGCGCCACTGAAAATCCAGGGATGACGACGCTTAATGGCCTCATCCTTACCCTTTTTCAGGATAATTTTCGGGTAATCACTCATGATCCTGTAATTACTTCGGCCATGTAACCAGCCTGTTGCATTAAGCCGATAATCAATTCGGCACTCAATTCCTCTCCTTCAATAGTCATCACCCGGTCAGGGTCATAAATATCTATGCGCCAGCTCTGTATACTGGGTTCATTGTCGAGATAGGGCGTAACAGCTGCTTTGCAGCCACCACACTTCACATTCGTTTTAAATCGTAATTCCTGCATAAAATCTGGTTTACGATAATCCGGAAAAGTGGATTGAACGTATCATCAAATCACCAAATCACCAAATCATCAAATCAAACGCAAAGGTACGAATTTCATGGCTTATTGCGGAACAACCGTATATTCGAGTTTCGAGGCCGGCGCTCCATAAGGATACAGGGATGTACTCAGGCTGTCGTCGAGGGCACTGATATACAGTTTTACATTGGTTCCGACCGGTAAGGGCGGAATACTGCGGGAATAGCCGGTTCCGCAGGTCAGGCTGTACATTTCGATGGTTGTATCCCGATCCGGGAACGACAAATGCAACAAAACACCCGCCAGATTATGATCATCCCACACCTGAGCATGAACAATGACCGTTTCTACAGGCCATGGACTGGTGTTGCTGATCAGGACATCCCATATTTTCGGGGGTTTGTTAAAGCCGGGGTTGTTGGTTAGTCCTGACGACGGGAATTCGAATACCATGAGGTTGCTGCTTCCGTCGGGTAACAGGCCGATCGACTGGCTGTGGGGCAGTCCGGGATAGCTTAACTGGTCGATCTGCCGGCCATAGGTATCCTTCAGGCTCACCACAGATCCCGTTTCCGGGAATATCAGTCCGCTGTAAACACCGGAAACACTGTCATCGGCCATAATGCTGAGAAATGAACCGGCCGGTACCACCAGGCTTTGACTGATCTCCAGGCTTGAAACACCTGCCAGCAAGGTATATCCTTTCAGGTCGATTCCGGCAATTCCCGGATTGTAAATTTCGATCCAGCCGCCTGAACCGGGCAGTACTTCATTGATATACAGCTTATTGACTGCTGGTAGCTCCGGTTCTGCTATTTCTTCTTTCTTCGAACAGGAAGTCAGAAGTACAGAAATTAAAACAGAAACAAGGGAAATATAATGGCGTATTTTCATGATAATCCGGTTATTAGAATCAAACAAAGATACAAACACACAACAGAATGTTTTGTTAAGGGGGTGTTAATTCCCTTTCGGATTTGGGTTGTCCCCAAAATATTTTAGTATCCTTTGTTTGTCTTTTTTCATTCTGTTTCAGTTTCCTGATTATAATTCCTTACCGAAAACGGAGCTTCCC
>CAYLTH010000008.1:5018-6377 GCA_964386485.1 uncultured Bacteroidales bacterium
TTTCATTCTGTTTCAGTTTCCTGATTATAATTCCTTACCGAAAACGGAGCTTCCCGGTAAAAAACCAATTCATAACTTATTTCCTCACCCTCCCTGGATGCGAGCCAGGGCATATCCCGATGCGAATAGTCGCTGATCGCAACAGCAGACCAATCACTCATCTGATCAATAACTTTATCAATCACATCCTTTTCACTTGCCTTTAATTTTGTTAAATCCGTTTTGATTAATGGGATGAAACGGTTTTGGCTAAATCCGTGAAATTCGGTCTTTATTCTCTGAACAGAACCATTTTCGATCATTTTATTGAGAATGAAATCGATTTTAACCGGAACAGGACCAAATGGCAGTTTCCTGTAAGAGGCTCCTGTCAGATGTTCTTCATACATCTCGTAATAATTAAAATCAGAGAAATACAGTAATTTATATAAAACCGTTTCTCCCACATTGGGTTTTCCGGCGCAGCGCTCCAGAATGTACAGCATAATATTTTTAAATTTCTCCTGGTTCAACTCGGGGATAGCAATCCGCTCTTCTTTCTGATTATCAGAAACTCCGGATTGCCCTTCCTGTTCCTCCGGGATCAGGGTATTGTAAAAATTTCCGGATACAAAATCATCAAGAGAAAACTCCAGAACTTGAGAGAATTTCTGCAATTCCATTACATCCAGATTCCTGTTTCCAAGTTCAATCTGAGTAAGCGAAGACCGCGAGATGGCAACAAGTCTGGACAATTCCTCCTGAGAAAATCCTTTTAACTTACGAAGGGCTGCAATTCGCTCCCCTATTTGCTTTCTTGATATCCTGTTATTCATTTTCCGGTTGAATTATGCCGTACAAAATTAAGCAATGTTCTCTAATCAAACAAGAATATGTTTTGTTTTGCAGCAACGAATATCAAAATTTCTTTTATCTTTGACAAGAAAATGTGCTTCCCATGCTCCTCTTCACCCTGATCAACGGCATTAACCTGGTACTGGCAAGTTTGTTGCTGGCACTGGCAACGCGCTATTTCTTCAGTCTGTACCGCGAAGGGATCCAACGACCTGAAGAATGGGCGATGCAGCTGAAAGCCGGCAAAATCCGCAAGGAACTGAATTCGGTGCGTCGCGGATATAAGGACCAGATCCGTTTTTACGCCTTCTGGCTGCAGGCCGGTCGTATCCTCAGAGATCAGGTAAAAGGCAGTGTTGCCGAAGTGGGTGTTTACAAAGGCGATACAGCGCTTATTCTGCATCAGCTTTTTCCCGACCGTGCCCTGCATCTTTTCGATACTTTTGAAGGTTTTCCGGCCAGTGATCTGGTACAGGAAAAAGGGAAAGCTGCAGAATACACGACAGCAAATTTTTCGGATACCTC
>CAYLTH010000008.1:6477-9048 GCA_964386485.1 uncultured Bacteroidales bacterium
ACCGATTTAGCCTTTCCTGAACGCACACATGCATCTATCTTTGCCTCGTTTTCTGAATTTGATTATTTAAAACTTACTGATATGGAAAATTTTGAATTGAATAGCAAACCCAAATCCCCGGTGAAAAAATCATTTGCCTTCGGGATGCTTATACTTTTATTCGGACTGGCATTGCTTCTGCGGAATATGAACATCCTCAGCGGTGAGCTGCGTGAAATGGTCTTCTCCTGGGAGATGCTGATCATCGTAATCGGTGTTGTCAATGTTTTCGACAGGAACCGCTGGTTTGGACTGACGATGATCGGAATCGGCACGCTGTTTCTGATTGGAAACTTTTTTGATCTGCCCATTACGCTGCGAACTATTTTTTGGCCAACGCTGATTATTTTGCTCGGATTCGGACTTATTTTTGGCAGAACCCGCAAATTCCGCGATAAAATCATCAATGTCTCAACCAGCAAAGAAGATGAAATTGACCTGGTTTCGGTTTTTGGCGGTGGCGAACGGACCATTACCACGCATAATTTTATGGGCGGCCGGATCACAGCCGTGTTCGGAGGTGCTGAAGTGAATATGCTGAATGCAAAACTGGCTGATGGCATGAATGTGCTGGATGTAACCTGTCTGTTCGGAGGGGTTGAAATCATTGTTCCGGCCGACTGGAATATCCGCATGGAAATGATGCACATTCTGGGCGGTACCAGTGATAAAAATGCACGGATCGATATCAGCGACACCTCTAAAACACTTGTTATCAAAGGTTTGGTGATGTTTGGCGGTGCTGAAATCAAACGTTTCTAAGCCGTGATTGCCATGAATCCCAAAATGATTCGTAAGCAATTGCTTTTATACTTACTCTTGTGGGCAGTACTCGGTATTGTCCACTTTGTTTTACTGCTTAGCTTTTACCACATCAACTGGATCAATGCATTGGGAGATGCTTTTATCTTTAATTTCATTTTTGCTCTCATCGGAATCGGACTCAAATATGCTGTTCCTTTTCTGGATCCGCGCAAAAACCAGTGGTATGAACTGCTTACCCAGCATTTAACCGGAATCGGTATTGCGCTGGTCATCTGGTTTTTTTCCGGGAATTTCCTGCTTACCCAGTTGTTTGCCGACGATCGTGAATACCTGACTTTTCTCCAGAGTTCGCAGACTATCCGCATTTTAACAGGAGTATTTCTGTATGTCCTCACCATGATCCTCTTTTATCTGGTTGGAACGTTTGAAGAATTGCAGCAGCGCAATGCACGTGAAGCGCAGTTATTTGCCCAATTGAAGGAAAGTGAACTCAGCCTGTTGCGGAGTCAGATCCGACCGCACTTCCTGTTCAACAGCCTCAATTCGATCAGTGCACTTACACTGAGTGATCCGGGAAAAGCCCAGGAAATGATCATCAAACTGAGTGAATTCATGCGCTATTCGCTGAATTTCGGGGATGAAGCCATGAGTACGCTGGATATGGAATTGTACCATATTCAGTTGTATCTGGATATTGAGAAGATCCGTTTCGGGAAGAAGCTGAATATCGTGCGCAACATCGAGGAAGAATGCCTGAACTGCAAGCTGCCCGCCATGATCCTGCAGCCACTGGTAGAGAATGCCGTGAAATACGGGGTGTATGAATCGACAGGCACTTCCAGTATCTACATCAATACCAAATGCGAAAAAACGCATATGTATATTTATGTGAAGAACGATTATGATCCGGATGGCGTTACCCGCAAAGGTACCGGAACCGGTTTGCGCAATGTGACAAAACGCCTTCAGACAGTTTATGGCGTACAAAACCTGATGAATATTAAAAAAACAGATCGTACCTTTGAGGTAGAAATTAAGATCCCCTGCCATGAGTGACATCAAAGCACTGATTATCGACGATGAATCCCCCGCACGGCAAATCATTCAGAGTTACCTGAAAGATTATCCGGGCATTACCATAATCGGGGAATGTGAAAACGGTTTTGAAGCCCTGAAAGTAATCCAGGAAAGCAAACCGGATCTGGTTTTTCTCGATATTCAGATGCCCAAAATTGATGGTTTCGAATTACTCGAGGTGATGGATTACAAGCCGGAAATCATCTTTGCCACGGCTTATGATCAATATGCGATCAAGGCTTTTGAACGGAATGTGGTGGATTACCTGCTGAAGCCCTTCTCAAAAGACCGACTGATCAAGGCTGTGGAAAAAGCCATTGCCCGAATCAAGACCCAGCCTGCAAAAACGGATGACCCCATCGGGAAACTGCAGAAAGACCTGGATGATAATAAGGAAACCCTCGAACGGGTGGTTACCCGGCTGGGATCCAAAATCAGCGTAATTCCCGTTGATAAAATATGGTATATTGAAGCTCAGGATGATTATGTGATGATTTACAGCGAAATGGGGAATCATCTCAAGGAAAAGACGATGAAGTATTTCGAAACCAACCTGAACCCGAAAGCCTTTGTCCGCATCCACCGCAGCTATATCGTGCATATTTCACAGGTTACCGGCGTTGAGCCTTATGGAAAGGAAACACATCTGGTGATCTTGCGGAATGGTGCAAAGTTGAAGGCGAGTGCGGA
>CAYLTH010000008.1:9148-12250 GCA_964386485.1 uncultured Bacteroidales bacterium
TTTGCCGTGCTCGACGGGTATCGCAGCCAGGGCCTGGGTGAAGCCATCCTGAAAGCCGTTCTGACCGATGTGGTTCCGCTCCAACGGTTGATTTATCTCCATGCGCAGGAGGCTGCTGTAAATTTTTATCTCCGCCATGGTTTCAAAATTGCTTCCGATCGCTTTGATGAGGCTGGTATTGGGCACTTCATCATGAATTTCGGCTAATCATTCCCGACCTTTTTCCTTTTTCCTTTTCCCCTTTTACCTTTTACCTTTTACATTTAACAAATCCTTAACATTTTTCCCAAAACTTTTGGCCTGCCTTGTGTGTCTTATAGGTAAAACTACACTGTTATGGTAACTAAATTTGTAAGACAGAACATTCACTGGATCATTTACGTATCCATCATGGCCGTTGTGCTGATCACTTCCATCATCTACGGTAATATCAGCTAATCATTTTTAAATGTTTACAGACGTCCAGTTGATCCTGTTGTGAAAATATAATTCCTTTACCCCCAGCTGTTTAAGCATTTGCAGGGTTTCGGGGAATAAGGCATCGATTTCTTCCATGTGATGGGCATCCGAGCTTATAGTGAGCGGGATGCCCTTTTTGTTGGCTTCCTGTATCACAAATTCGCCCGGGAAGGTCGATTCAGAGCGCTTCTTATAAATGCCACGGGTATTTACCTCAATGATAATGCCCTTTTCAGCAATCCGTTCCAGGCATTGCATGATCCAGTCGCGGTACCAGCTCTCTTCCTCGCTGAAATACCGACCTTTGTTGTGCATCTTGATTTTGTCGAAATGCCCGATGATGTCAAATTTTTCGTGGGAAATCATTTCGAGCATCTGGGTGAAATACGCTCCAACCGCTTTCCGGATATCCATATTAAACATAATCTTCAGACCATCATCATAAATAAGGTGGGAAGGACCATCGATAAACCAGAGTGAATCTTTTTCCTCATTAAATACAAGATGTACCGAGCCAATCAGGAAATCCAGCCCCCATTCCTGCTTTCTGGCCTCAAAGCCGTCGCTGATCCCCGGAATATAGTCCATTTCCATGCCCGACAGAATGTGCATCTTCCCGTTCCACTGCTCTTTCAGGCGGTTGACCTCGCGGATATAGGGATCCACATTCTCATAGCTCAATGCGAAAGTATTCTCAAATGGCAATGGCGAATGTTCCGAAAAACCGATCGACGTAAATCCCTTATCATACGCGGTTTTTACCCAGTCCGACGGCTCGCCTTTCCCGTCGGAAAAACGGGTGTGCATGTGGTAGTTGAATTTCTGCATCACTGAAAAAGATCGGGTGTGGCGGTGACTACCTGGTAAAACTTGTCGCCTCTGCGTACCGGTGTTTCAACGGGTACAGCACAGATGCTGCCTTTTTTGGCTTTCTCCACAGGGCCGTCGCTGCCATGCAATTCGGCTGCTGTTCCTTCAACAACGCCTGTGGTTGGGCCGATAATCAGGAATTCATCGCCCACATTGAAATCGCGGGTTTCGAGCTTCACTTCGGCTACTTTCAGTTTCGAGAAATAATTGGTGACTTTCCCGGCAATGAGTTTGCGTTTGGTGGCCTGTGAACCATAGCCTGCTGTCCATTCACCGAGTTTCTGTCCGAGATAATAGCCATCCCAGTAACCGCGGTTATACACTTCGTCGAGCCGGCGTGTCCAGTTGTCCACTTTCTCCTGATTGAATTCCTTTTTCTGTATGGCTTCCACGGCTTCTCGGTAACATTCGGTCACTGTTTTCACGTATTCCGGCGACCGGCCGCGTCCTTCGATCTTCAGTACGCTGACACCCGCATTCAGCACCTTATCCAGAAAATGAAGTGTCTTCAGATCCTTGGGCGACATGATGTATTCATTGTCGATTTCCATCTCCACCCCGCTGTCGCTGTCGTTTACATGATATTTTTTACGGCAGTCCTGCAGGCAGGCTCCCCTGTTGGCGGATGAATTGTGATTATGCAGACTGATGTAACATTTGCCGGAGACGGCCATGCACAAAGCCCCGTGTACAAACATTTCGATGCGGATCAACTCGCCACGCGGGCCGCAGATCTTGTCTTTTTTAATCTGTTTGGTGATGGCAGCCACCTGGCGCATGTTGAGTTCGCGGGCCAGTACAATGACATCGGCAAACTGACTGTAGAATTTGACGGCTTCAATATTGGTCACGTTGCACTGGGTGCTGAGATGGATTTCGAGGCCATATTCCCGGCAAAGCTGGATCACACTCAGGTCGGAGGCGATGATGGCTGTAATGTTGGCTTTCTTTGCAGCTGCCAGGATTTTACGGATTTCCTTTAATTCATCATCAAAAACGATGGTATTCACCGTCAGATAGGTTTTTACACCATGTTCAACGCCCCAGGCGCCAATTTTTGTCAGGTCATCAATGGTAAAATTCACGGATGAGCGGGCTCTCATATTCAGTTTCCCCGCTCCGAAATATACGGATCCTGCCCCTGCCTGGTAAGCGGCAGCCAGTGCTTCAAAAGAACCGGCAGGCGACATGATCTCTATTTGATTCTTCTTTTTCATGCCGCAAAGGTAGGGAATTAGTCGTTAGTCGATAGACCATAGTCAATTGTGAACCCTGTCAGGGCCTGGAGCCACTGACAGGGTTAGCCGTAATTTATTCCTATGCGTTGTTCTACCCTGTCAGTCGTTTCAGACGCTGACAGGGTTCGTTAGCTAAGATCTGAATGTCAGTCGTTTCAGACGCTGACAGGGTTCGTTAGCTAAGATCTGAAAGGAGAAATTTATTAATGCTGAAGAATATAACTTTCAATGATTTTGGGAAAGTGTTTATGCTCCAGTTCATGGATACGGGATGCAAGTGTATCGGGGGTATCATCCTGAAATACAGGACATTTCGCCTGAAAAATTACATTGCCTTCATCAAAGCGTTCATTCACAAGATGAATGCTGATACCGCTTTCCGGTTCTGCGGCATTGATTACAGCTTCGTGGACATGATGCCCGTACATGCCTTTTCCGCCAAATTTTGGCAGCAAGGCCGGATGAATATTCAGGATACGGTCGGGGTATTGCTGTATGATTTCTTCCGGAACCAATAATAAAAATCCTGCAAGTA
>CAYLTH010000008.1:12350-23373 GCA_964386485.1 uncultured Bacteroidales bacterium
ATGGCGATGTTTTTCATAGTTCGGTTTATTGTCCGGGTTTAAACCCGAGCGATTCTGCTTTAGCCATTTCGCGTTTTGCCTCTTCTACTTTGCCCTGCTTTTGATAAATTGATGATTTTTGGGCATAGACTGCTGCATGATCAGGTTTGTAACTCAGATAAAGGTCATACGTTGCAAGAGCTTCATCCAGGCGGTTCAGGTATTCGAGAGTAATTCCTTTATTCATCATGGCGCTGATGAACTCAGGTTTGAGTTGCAAGGCCTGATCGAACATTTTTACGGCTTCTTCAAACTTTCCTCCCCGGGCATAAATCGCGCCCATATTCGAATACACATCCGGACTGTTGGGTGTCATCTCCAGTACTTTATTGTAATCGGCCATGGCCAGACTATCCTGTTGCCGGTCGAAATAGATATTCCCACGGTTCAGATAGGCCTTGAAAATTTTGGGATTCAGCCGGATGGTGGTGTTGTAATCGGCCATGGCTTTGTCAGGCTGACCGGTGCGGCGGTAAACAATACCGCGGTTCAGATAGGCATTGTAATAGGTTGAATCAAGTGCGAGTACATTGTTGTAATCGTCGAGTGCTTTCTGATAATCCTCCTGATCCAGATACACATTGCCCCGGTTGTTGTAGGCCATGGGTATAGGATGGTGATTGATTGTGTTGGTCATCACCGTCATGCTGTCGTTCCAGAGCTTCACCTGTCCGCTTGTTTTGATGGTGAGTAAGAGCAGGAAAATTCCGAAAATGCCCAGGGCAAGCGGTTTCATGGCCGGTTTTTCCTTTTCCAGATAATTCCATATTCCGGCCAGAATAATCCCAAATCCGATAACGGAAACATAGAGATACCGGTCGGCCACAATGACTTCGCGAACCGACAATACGGCCAGTGCCAGGGAGAAAAGCAAACAGAAGAACAACAAAAGCAGTCCGGTAACCATGGTCTTGTTCTTCTTGCGGATAAACCACCAGGTTATCAACCCGAAAAGGATGTAGGTGACGAGGTGCAGATAGAATAATCCTCCCAGCTTTTTGAGGGAAGGAACCGGATAATGCAGCCACAATTCGACCGGAGCGATGAGTTTGCCCAGATAATGGGTTAAGGCCAGGGCCGACATGGTAAATTTCTCAAAAAAGGTATAAGGAGTCGTCTGGATTTCGGAGCGGGAGGAGGCAATGGCCATCAGGGTAACCACGCCAAAGGTTACAGCAATGGCGGCAAAGGGAATTTTTTCGATCAAAACCCGGGCAGATAAGAGCTTGCGTCCTTTGAAATAATCGAGCAGTAAAACCACCGGAACCAGGGCAACGGCTTGTTCTTTTGAAAAACACGACAGGATAAAAAAGATCAGGGAATAGATTAAGTATTTGATTTTCAATCCGTCGCAATACTTCAGATATTGAATCATGGCCAGAAGGAAGAACATAGCATACAGTCCGATTTTGAAGGATGCGGCATTCCAGCAGATGGATTCGACATTCACCGGATGGAGTGCAAAGAGCGCGGCCGTTGCGATGCCGATCCAGGGATTTTTCAGCAGATTTTTAACCAGCAGAAAAACCAGCAACACATTAATCACATGAATCAGGATGCTGAAAAGGTTGAAATAATAGGGATCTCCTTTGTCGATGTTGTAAATCATGCCCATCACCGTTGCCGCCAGCGGGGAATACTGTTCCATATAGGTATCCCCGAAAATTGCGGGTATGGATGCCGGCGTAAAAAACCGGATCTGGGGGTTTTCGGTGATATAGAGGTCATCATCGAGGTTGATAAAAGTCTTCTTCAGAGCCGGAGTATAGACCAAAAAGGTAATAAACATCAGGATTCCGGTAATAATGAAGGGAAGATACCTGTTCCCTTTGGGTTTTTCCTGTTTAACTTTCGGGGTTTTAACAGCCGGAGCCGGCTTTTTCTGGTTAGGATTCGGACGCATCATTTAAAAATATTTAGGTTTTTCGCCGGATTTGATACCTCGTTACCAAATAAACCTGATTATTTTGAGTCGGGTGTTTCAAAACAAGCGGCTGTGAAATTACTATTTGTTATCAATCTTTTAGCTCCAATTGCATTGCTATGTCTGGATGCATGTCCAGATGCATTATTAACATCTTCATTATCAGCATTTTTAGTTCTATGTCCAAATTTAATTACAGAACCAATTTTGTCGATATTCTATCATTATTTATAACATAATTGACTCTATCCGGACAATCATCTTCGAAAAAATGTCCAGATCTAACAGTATTAGCATTTGGATTAATGATCTGGACAATTATATCAATTCATATTCGGTTTTCGGCCCACCACCAATTTGTTTTACCATTTTCAATTTTTTAAACTTTGACAGATGTCTTTGTGCTTTCTTTTCGCCCAGTTTAAAGTGCTCAGCATATTGCGTTTTACTTATTCTTTTCTGTTTTTGCACATAATAATACCCCAACAGCTCTTCTTCATTTAGTTGTTCAATAACATTGGAAACCTTCTTTCTGAAAATGGTGATAATAAAATAGTCGTTGTCCATTCTGAAAGTTGGGCTTGGCAAGCTGTTATTATCCCTGAATGCTTTCAACTCTTTCATTCCAATCCCACGTTCTTCAACCAGACCTGTTTTGAAGAACAGATATGCAATTTTAGGATTTCGGCTAATGGGTGGCACTTCAAAAGATTTAAACTTGTCTAATGAAATAATAGGAGCTCCAGGACTCCATATCTCAATCTTTTCCTTTGAGGCAATTACCCTTACTTGCTTGTCCCTTATTGTATAATCACGATGAACAATTGCGTTGATAATTAATTCACGTAGCACTTTCTTTGAAATATCAATTATTTCTTCTCTATGGAAATTTTCTCTGTTTATTTCCGGCAAAAAACTCAAATCAAGCAAATCTTCCACTTTGCCTGGCATCAATAAAAGAGGCCCTTCAATGTCCTTTATTTTAGCATCTCCAACTGATTGTTCAATGGTAAATTTTATCCTTGCCTGTTCAAATTCAGTTTGTGGATTTCTTCCCAGGAGTAATAAACCCATGCCAGTTGGACGTATTGTTTCAAAGCCTTCGGTTTTAAATACAATACCCAATTGCATGAGATATTTTGTAAACCCATCTGAGTTAATTTTGAAACCAAGATTTAAGCGATCTATGAGGTCTTGCTGAGCTTCTTCCGACAAATCTGTAATATCAAAATTGACAAGCCCTTGTGATAATATTGTTGGTTTAGGCAGTAATGGATTGGGATTAAACTCATGTGCCCTAATCGTTGCATCTTCAAAAAACCGTCGGTTTGCTGTATTAATCTCCTCCACCAGATCATCGTCAAAATAATCAACTTCAAGATTATTGGCAATTAAAAAATCACGTCCGTCTCCGGCAACCGATGGGTCAGGGTCAATGTGACCAATAAAAATTTTGGCGATACGTGCATTTACAATTCTTTCAGAGCAAGATAACTTTGGATGGTTTCGGGCACCGGGTGCACATGGTTCGAGTGTGGCATAAATAACCAGGTCGTCAAGTTTGTTACCCCTGTTTTTACGTTCAATGGCTGTAAACTCTGCATGGTCGCCGATTCGCAACTCACCTCTGTGTGATGTTGATATCAAAATCCCATCTTTAGTTGCAATGACTGCCCCTACCATAGGATTTGGTTTGTCATCACTTCGGTTTGGGTCAGGTACAGATTTATACATTTCCGCCACTGCCAATTCCATTAATTCCCTGGTGGAGTATTTGCTGCCTATTTTGTATGCTTGCGCCATGTGTTAAACGTATTTCAATATTGGATGAATTTACACTCAATTGACTTTTTCTTTCACAAAATACAAAGGCCGTGATTTTGCCTGTACGTAAATACGGGCGATGTATTCGCCGATAACACCGAGGCTCAGCAGCTGAACCCCGCCGAGCAGCAGCACAACGAGCAACAGCGACGTCCAACCCGGGATGGTATCCCCGGTAAAGTGGCGGTAAATGGCATAGATGGCATAGATGAGCCCGGTAACAATGGCTATCAGTCCCAGATAGAAGGATATCCGGAGTGGTTTCGGAGAAAAGGAGGTGATGGCATCGGCAGCAAATCGCAGCATTTTCCGGAGGGTATATTTGCTTTTTCCGGCAAAACGTTGTGGGGCATGGTAGTCGATATAGCTTTGCCTGAAGCCCATCCAGCTGATCATACCGCGGGTAAAGCGGTCGTTTTCGGGCATTTGCAGAAAGGCATCCACAACATTGCGTTGCATAAGCCTGAAATCGGCAGCACCGGGTTTCACCTGAATATCAGACAGGCGTTGCAGGATTTTATAGAATAATTTTGAGCTCAGGTTTTTGGTCCATCCTGCACCGGCAGTGTCAATGCGTAGTGTATTCACCACATCATATCCTTTCTCCTGTTCGGCCAGCAGAGCAGGAATCAGCGAAGGCGGATGCTGCATATCGCCGTCCATGGTAATAACGGTAGGGGCTGTACTATGCTTTAGTCCGGCCAGCAGGGCTATCTGATGTCCGAAATTCCGGGAAAGGCTGATTCCTTTGACGTGCGAATCGGCAGCTGCCAGTTCTTTCACCCGGTCGAAGGTTGCATCGCGGCTGCCATCATCCGTAAAGAGTATATGGTAATCGCGTCCGGTATTTTTCATGACGAGGGTGAGTTCATCATATAAAACCCGGAGATTCCCTTCTTCATTAAAAAGGGGGACGACGATATCGATGCCGGTTTGCTGGTTCATAGGGTCAAAATAGGATACAATATTAGCCTAAAAAACAACAATTTCGGAGTGAAACATCGAGCAAATCTGCTTTATTGCTTATTTTCAGGGATTTATAATCGAAAATTGAAGATAATTTATGTTTTTTTTTGCATTTCAGCGATTATTGTTATTTTTGCACCCCCAAACCTAAAACAAAAAAACATGTCAGACATTGCAACAAGAGTAAAAGCTATCATTGTTGATAAGCTTGGTGTAGACGAGAGTGAAGTTACCCCGGAAGCCAGTTTCACAAATGATCTGGGCGCTGATTCCCTCGACACTGTTGAGCTGATTATGGAATTCGAAAAAGAATTCAACATTGCCATTCCAGACGATCAGGCAGAAAAAATCGGCACAGTTGGAGACGCTATCTCCTACATCGAAAACAATTCAAAATAAGTAAACTTATTCCCTCAATGCAATTAAAGCGCGTTGTAGTTACCGGGCTTGGCGCCATCACGCCATTAGGTAATAGTGTGCCGGAATACTGGCAGGCCTTGCTTAATGGAGTTAGTGGTGCCTCCCCGATAACGAGGTTTGATGCCTCCAAATTTAAATCACAGATAGCATGTGATGTCAAGAATTTTGACCCTTCGCAGTATTTCGACCGCAAGGAAGCCAGAAAGTTTGACCTTTATGCTTTATATGGAATGGTATGTGCTCATGAAGCTGTACTGGATTCGGGTTTAAACCTTGAAACCCTTGATCTTGACCGGGCCGGAGTAATCTGGGCGTCAGGTATTGGTGGTTTAGGAACCTTCCAGGAAGAGATTCTTGACTTTGGCAAGGGTGACGGGACTCCCCGGTTCAATCCTTTCTTTATACCCAAAATGATTGCGGATATTGCAGCCGGTCATATTTCGATCCGTTACGGATTCAGAGGACCGAATTTTGCAACAGTATCTGCCTGTGCTTCATCGGCGAATGCCATTGTGGATGCGTTCAATTATATCCGCCTGGGTAAAGCCAATGTATTCATTACCGGTGGTTCGGAAGCGGCCCTGACGATGTCGGGTGTTGGCGGATTTACCGCTATGCATGCCCTTTCGACCCGCAATGATGATCCGGCAACAGCATCGAGGCCCTTCGACAAAGACCGCGATGGTTTTGTGTTGGGTGAAGGTGGTGGAGCCCTCATTCTGGAAGAACTCGAACATGCCAAAGCCCGTGGAGCCAAAATCTATGCGGAAGTAGTGGGTGGCGGTTTATCAGCTGATGCCTATCACATGACTGCTCCACATCCGGAAGGACTGGGTGCACGGAATGCCATGCGCACTGCCATCGAAGAATCGGGTTTGAGACTGGAAGATATCGATCATATCAATACCCACGGTACTTCAACTCCATTGGGTGATATCGCTGAAACATCTGCCATTAAAGCACTTTTCGGAGATCTTGCTTACAAAATCAATATCAATTCAACCAAATCCATGACAGGCCATTTACTGGGTGCTGCCGGAGCTGTTGAATCGATTGCTACAATACTTGCCGTTAAAAACGATATTATCCCGCCAACCATCAACCACTTTACAGATGATCCTGAAATTGACAATTCGCTCAATTTCACCTTTCATACTGCTCAAAAGCGGGTTGTTAATGCTGCTATCAGCAACACCTTTGGTTTTGGCGGCCATAACGTTTCGGTTCTGGTTAAAAAATACAGCGAATAAAATTGGAACTCAGCCTTTTCCGGCCCTCCTCTTCCAACAGCGCTAAAGACAAGTCATTGACACTGTCATTGAAGAATATTTTCGGCTTCACACCCGGAAATATTCATCTTTATAAGCTGGCCTTTCGTCATCGGTCGGCAGCTCTTGACCTCAATAACACGGTGAAAATCAGCAATGAACGCCTCGAATATCTGGGTGATGCCATCCTGAGTGCCATCGTAGCCGATTTTCTCTTTAAGCTGTTTCCTTTAAAAGATGAAGGTTTTCTGACCGAAATGCGATCGAAAATGGTGAGCCGGGCTCAGCTGAATAAGTTATCGCAAAAACTTGGGCTTGAACAGTTTATTGAAACACAGCAGGAAACTGTCGGGTTGAATAAATCGATGATGGGAGATGCCTTTGAAGCCTTTATCGGAGCTGTTTATCTGGATAAAGGCTATGAAAATACCCGGAAAATTCTGCTCAACAACATCATTGCCAACCATTACGATATGGAGGAATTGCAGCGAACGGAACTGAACTACAAATCCCGTTTGCTCGAATGGTCGCAGAAAGAAAAGAAAAATCTTGAATTCAAAGTTATTTCGGAGGAAGGGGCCAGTCACAAAAAGCAGTATATGGTTGAAGTCCTGGTAGAAGGAGAATCGCTTTGCACAGCAGTTGACTTTTCGATTAAAGGAGCCGAACAACTGGCTGCCGGAAAAGCCTTTGAGATAATTAATCCCGCGTCCTGATACCTGCCGCTTTATTGTTTAATTTTGTGCTCTAATCTGAACCGGATTATGGCAACAAAATTCAGACTTTCCGATGAATCCGAAGCAGACTCTCTGCTCCTGGGCATAGCAGGCGCTATCAAAGACTACCAGCTGGTTTATCATCTGAATAAATCCTTGTTGCTTCATCTGGCAAAAATGGAAGATTTCAGGGCGGAGGTGCGAAAAAACGAACCCCAGGTACCTTTTTCATTTTTTATATATGAAGATTCACACCGCTTTCTCGACTTTTTTCTGATCAGCAACAAATCAACAGAAGGAGTGCTGTTACCGGATTTCAGACAAGCCGATTATTTGCTGCTGATCCAGGGACCGGTGAGTAAAGAATATTTGACCGAAATCCTGAAGACCATCCGGGCTGTACCGTCAATTTTGACGGCCTTTAAAATCAATACAGAAAAAATCAAACAGATTGATACCTTCTATTCCGAAATAGAATTGCACACCATTGAAATAAAGACCCGGAATAAAGAACACTAAACCCCAAGGTGGAGTTATTTCATGGCTTCCAGCAGAAAATCATAATCCTCCGGACCCATAATCTGTACCGCACCGCTCAGTTTTGATTTGAGCATATGATCGCGGATGATTTGAATCTGATCATCGCCGATTCCTATTTCGCCCATCCTGACCGGACTACCGATGGATTTAAAGAAATCTTCGAGCCGGGTAATGGTTTTGGTGATATCGGCTTCTCCAAACAGGCCAAGACCGAGGTTTTCGATGCGTGCCGGAATGCGATCCTGCATCAGACGCAGCCATGCCGGGTAGGCCACTGACAGTGAAGCTCCGTGGGGTGTATCAAACAAAACCGACAAGGTATGTCCGATCCCGTGAACACCCCAGTCGCCATAGGTTCTGCCGTGCAGCGTAAGTCCGTTTAACGCCATCGTAGCGGCATACATGATCTTTTCGCGGAGGGTGTAGTCGTTCAGGTTGTTCATGAGCTGTGGACCGTATTCCATGGCTTCTTTGACAATGGCAAATACGAAACGGTCGGGCAGACTGGCTTCTCCCTTTCCAAAATACGCTTCCAGTGCATGGGCAATGAGATCGGTAATTCCATAGGAGGTATAATTAGCCGGAACACTCAAAGTATAGGTTGGATCGAGGAAGGAATGGGCCGGATACATCAGATCATGTCCCCAGCCTGCTTTGTTTTTACTGCGGTTATTCTGAATGACCGCAAATTTATTCATCTCTGTACCGGTTGCAGCAAGTGTTAATACAGCCAGAAGCGGCACTGCAGATTGTGGTTTGCATTTCCCACTGTAAAAATCCCAGGCCGAATGATATACCGGAATACTCAGACTGATTACTTTGGCAGAATCGATCACACTTCCCCCGCCAATAGCGATAACACAGTCGACCTGTTTATCGCGGCCCAGTGAGGCTGCAGCATCCACATCTTCCACGATGGGATTCGGCCGGATACCGCTGTATTCATACACTTCAGCCTTTATCGCGGTTAACTGGCGCATCACTTCCTGATAGAGTCCGTTTTCTTTTACCGATCCTTTACCATAAACGAGTAATACTTTTTTTCCATAGGATGCCGCAACGGCACCCAATTCTTTCACTACGTCTTTTCCGAAGTGTAATTTTGTGGGATTATAGGCGATAAAATTTTCCATACGCTGCGATTCAATTGAAGTCAGGCTCCAAATGTAAACAGAAATTTGATTGGAAATAAAAATACCGCGTATTGAAAAAGGAGCAATTTCCCAGTTCAAGCCGGAATGGGGATCATTTCCTCTCCCCTGGAACTTCGATAATCAGTATTTCGGCTTTGGTCAGGGTTGTAATGCTGATTTTCGGGCTGTGTGTAATCCCGAGTCCGTCGCGAGGCCCCAGAGGAATCTCATCAATTGTGACGTTTCCGGAGATGATAAAGGCATAGATTCCATTTCCGGCTTTGCGCACAGCATAGGAGGTTTCAAATTCTTTATCGAAATCACCCAGAAAAAACCAGGCATCCTGATGTATCCACAATCCGCTTTCGGCAGGACCCGGACCCAGCAGATTCTGAAATTTATTGATGCGCTCTTCGGGATCAAACCTTGCCTGGGCATATCGGGGAACAACATTGCGTTTACCGGGCAAAATCCATATCTGCAGCAAATTCACATCCACTTCCGGATCCGGATTGAATTCGGAATGGCGAATACCGGTCCCGGCGCTCATTACCTGAACTTCTCCGGGATGAATGACTTCTCCGTTGCCCATACTATCCTTATGCTCGAGCGAACCCCGGAGCGGAATCGTAATGATTTCCATATTATCGTGCGGATGGAGTCCGAAACCCATTCCTGCTTCTACGATGTCGTCGTTTAACACCCGCAATGTCCCGAAATTCATACGGTTCCGATCGTGATACTCCGCAAAGCTGAAGCTGTGCCAGGTTTTGAGCCATCCGTGATCAAAATGACCACGGCTATCGGCTGTATGGTGAATGTATTCTGCCATAATAAACGTGTTTCCGAATTATAACAACGAATCAATTAGAAAGTTGCCTGCTTATTTAGAATACAATTAACACCGCATTAACATGGCGTGATCTGTTTGCTGTGTTCATTTGCAATAAAAAACGATGATTTTAAATATACCCATGTGGGGGAAAGCACTGCGTGTTATTCCTCAGATTTCAAAAGAAGAATGGAACGGACTGGATATTATTTCCCGCTGGCTGATTGCAAGCCGCGCTGCCGTATTTATTATGACTGCCATTGCCGGGGCAATTGGTGGTTTACTGGCCTATAAAACCGGATATTTCTCGTGGCCGTCGTTTGTGCTGGCCATTTTTGGCATTGTGATGGCGCATGCGACCAACAACATGCTGAATGATTATGTGGATTCGAAACGAGGCATTGATAAAGACAATTATTACCGGTCGCAATACGGACCTCAGACGCTGGAACACGGTTTGCTGACAAAAGCTGCCTTTATGCGCTATATTGTTGTTACAGGCATTATTGCCAGTCTGGTTGGAATGTATTTTGTGGTTCGTATAGGACCGGAAGTGCTCTGGCTATTTGGTGCCGGATTATTTTTTCTGTTGTTTTACACCTGGCCGTTGAAATACTACGGATTGGGAGAACCTGCCGTCATTCTGGTATGGGGACCTTTAATGGTTGGCGGGACCTATTTCGTGGTCAGCGGCGGTCATTGGGAAAACTGGGTTGTTGTGGTGAGTCTGGTGTATGCCTTAGGCCCCACTACGGTGCTTTTTGGCAAACATACAGATAAACTTGAAGAGGATAAACGTAAGGGAGTTAAAACATTGCCGGTGATTCTCGGCGAAAAAGCCGCCCGGTATATCACCATCCTGTTCTGGGTTTTGCAGTTTGTTTTTGTCGGGTGGCTTGTAATTTCCGGATACTTATCATGGCCACTTCTGGTTGTCGTTTTTGCCATTCCAAAACTAATTGCTTCGATTAAGGTGTTTTCAAAACCCCGTCCGGCCGAAAAACCCGATAATGAACTGGCAGTTGGCTGGCCTTTGTATCTTGTCCACCAGGCCTTTGTCTACAACCGGCAGTTTGGGATGCTTTTCCTGCTTGGGCTGATTGCGGACGTGATAATAAGGTAAAAGGTAAAAGGGAAAAGGAAAAGGGAACCTGCCAAGACATTCTCTCGTCACGCGTCACGCGTCACGCGTCACGTAACTACAGCGAACCCACCTGGAAGACAAGAAACGCCACCAGCCAGGCAAGTCCTGTTGTGTAGAACATGGTAAACGCTGCCCATCGCCAGTTTGCTTCTTTGCGGATGGCGGCTATTACTGCAACACAGGGGAAATAGATGAGAATGAATAGCATGAGACAATA
>CAYLTH010000008.1:23473-30771 GCA_964386485.1 uncultured Bacteroidales bacterium
GTAGGAATGCGATAGGGCGGGAGTTCCATCACAAAAGGAATATCCTGACGGGCAAACATCACGCGTTTCAGAACCAATGCAACCGCAATGGCCAGTAAAACCCCGATGCAGTAAATCGATATCAGGATAAGTCCCTGATACGACTGAAAAAAGGCCGAAATAAACAACACATATACCGGTAAACGCGCACTACACGACATAAACGGAATCACCATCATGGTGAGGATGCGGTCTTTGCGGCTTTCGAGGGTGCGGGTTGCCATGATAGCCGGTACATTGCAGCCAAAGCCCATCAAAATGGGAATGAAGGATTTACCATGCAATCCAATTTTATGCATCAGCTTATCCATGATAAAACTGGCACGCGCCATATATCCGCTGTCTTCCATAAACGAAATAAAGAAAAACAGGATCAGAATATTGGGAAGAAAAATAATAACACCGCCTACTCCGCCAATGATCCCATCCACGATTAGATCCTGCAACATCCCTTCCGGAATCAGTGCCCGCACACCATCTCCCAGCATCCCCACTCCGGCATCAATCCAGTCCATCGGAATGCTGCCCAGCGTAAACGTGGCCTGAAACATGATCCACATAAACAGGAAAAAGATCGGGAAACCCAAAAGACGATGGGTGAGGATGGTATCAATACCCGCCGTGGTCTTTCGCTTTTGCTCGGGTCCCTGACGAAAGGTTTCGCCCAGAGCCCCGGCGATAAATCCGTATTTGGCATCTGCAATGATGGTACCGGACCGTTCTCCATATTCTTTTTCGAGGAGTTGAATTTCGCGGTTGCTGACCGAAATTATTTTTTCATAATTCTTGCAGGATGCCAGGAGCTTTTGCGTATAGGTGTCATTTTCAAGCAGTTTGATGGAAAGATACCGACTCGAATATTCATCGGTAATCACCGGATTCTCCCGGATCAGCGGTTGAATAGCTTTGATGGAAGATTCGATATTTTCGCCATAATGGATATGGATATGACGCACCACCGGATCACGTTCCTCATACACATCGATTACCTTGCTGAATAATTCTTTCAGACCTCTTCCACGCGATGCAACAGTGGGAATAACCGGAATTCCCGTGAGTTTTCCGAAGGCAACAGCATCCAGGCTGGCTCCGGTTTTTTCGAGTTCATCCGACATATTCAGGGCAATAACTACCTTGATATTCATGTCGATGAGCTGGGTGGTGAGAAAGAGATTCCGTTCCAGATTAGAGGCATCGACCACATTCACAACTACATCCGGTTTTTCATCACTGAGATGGGTTCTCACAAAAAGCTCTTCGGGCGTATATTCGGTGATTGAATACGTGCCTGGCAGGTCGAAAATCCGGAATGTATATCCATATTGCCGGAATGTGGCTTGCCGTGCATCTACCGTAACGCCGCCATAGTTTCCTACCCGTTCGCTGGAACCGGAAGCAAAGTTGTAAAGTGTTGTTTTTCCACTGTTTGGATTTCCGACCAAGGCAATTTGTATGGTTTTGCCCTTCTCCCCCAATGAATGTTTAAGTCCTTCTATATCAATGGTTCCGTTAAAAATCTGTTCGGCAAGCGGCCCTGTGTGTTCTCCCGTATCAATTTCGATCAGGCGGGCTTCGGAGCGACGCAGCGAGACCTGATAGCCCATAATTTCATATTCGACCGGATCCTGAAGCGGGGCATTGCGGATGACTTTGACTGGTTTGCTCTTGACGAATCCCATTTCGGTGATTCGTTTGCGAAAGGCTCCATGGCCACGTACTTTGGTGATAATTCCGGACTCTCCGGTCTTAAGGCCTGCAAGGGTAGTATCGTGTATCGTATTGGCTTCCATTGAATTGTCTTAAAATGTTATGCCCATGCGTAAAATTCCGGCAAAGGCATCCGGCAGGGCTTCGTCCGTACCGGAAGGATTTACAATATATTGAAAATCAGGCTGTATAAAAAATCCCGGACGAATTTCTGCTTTATAAAACCATTCAACGATGGTTTCAGCATGAACAGATCGCCTGTTAAAGCGTGCATGGGCAACAGCCAGGCCGGTTTCATCCTGTTTTCGCTTGTTGAACAGAGATTTAACATGGACTCCGGCTCCCGTATAACAACAATGGTCGTTGCGTTGTTGCGGACTGATGCTGAACTGGGTAAACAGATGAATCGTTTTTCCCGCATCATTTTTATATAAAAGCTGATCAATTATAAGGTATGCACCATAATTCGCGGTGGTTTCACCTCCATTTTCTTCATCCTCCGGATTCGAGTGATCATGATAATAGGTTCCGAGTTTAAGTACACCGGGATGCGTTTTCCGGATCGTATAGGTGTAGCCGGTTTCTGCAATCGAAAGGATTCCTTCTTTCTTATTCAGTTTCCACGATGTATTGTAGGGATTGGAAGAAAAATCCTCCGGAAGTCCGTCGAAGGCCGCAAGTTTCAGCGATATCTGACGGCTGATTTCCCAGTTCAGCTGAATACCCAGTGCAGTAAGCGGGAATATCGGGGCAGGAATATTATCAGCGATGGTTGAGTGCACTCCGAAAGAGCCATTCAGGAAAGAACATCCGGCATCACAGACAGCAAACTCAGCATTCAGATCCTGAAGACCAGCTGTTATTTTTACCTGATTTACCTGTTGACTGATCCAGAGTTCATGAAAATACGTCAGATCACCGGCTTCGATATTGCTGATTCCCTGAAAATCGCCGCATAAGTTTTCACTCGGCTTACCGCCATGGGTATTTACCGGATGAATCCGAAGTGTAGTTCCTTTCCATAATCCGGCATCCTGTGAAGAAAAATCAAGGCAAAGATCGAATTTGCCCAGATATAATGTCCCTGTTTTCAGGCCTCCGGAAAAATTAGAAGCCAGATCTGCTGTATAATTTCTTTCACAGGAGAGACCTTTTATCTGGGCAAAGCTCCCGGAAAGAAGAAGAGTATTCAGCCATAGCAGCAAAAAAAAGATCCGGAGTTTCATTGGAAGAAATTCTGTGGAATTACCCGACAAAAATATTCCTGTTCCGACAGGTGTACAATCCCTTAAAGTAAGGATTTAAGTGGGGGTTATCCCCTAAATCGGGGACTGTTTTGAAAGGATCCCGTTGAAAATTTTTATCTTTGAAAATATTTCAACCGAAGCGTAAGCTTTTGGGCATTCCTGTTGTCTAAACGAAATAACCTAAAAAAGAGATTTCTATGAAAGTAGCCTTGCTTGCCGGGGGATTCGGTACACGACTGAGTGAAGAGACCGCCATGATTCCCAAACCCATGGTTCATGTTGGAGAAAAGCCCATTTTATGGCATATTATGAAGAGTTATTCGGAATATGGTTTCAATGATTTTGTGATTCTGGCCGGATATAAGAGCTATGTGATCAAGGAATATTTTGCCAACTATTTTATGCATCAGAGTGATGTTACTTTCGATCTGAAAGACAACAGCATGGAAATTTTGAACAGTTCGGCAGAGCCCTGGAAGGTGACTATTCTCGATACCGGTCTCAATACCATGACAGGCGGTCGTATCAAGCGTGCTGAGAAATATTTGCGGGATGAACCGTTTATGCTAACCTATGGCGATGGTGTTTCCAATATCAATATCCCCAATCTGATTAATTTTCACAAGAACCATGGTAAATTACTGACAATGACTGCGGTACAGCCTGACGGGCGTTTTGGGGCAATGAATCTGGAGGATGAAACGGACCGGGTTAGTTTGTTTATGGAGAAACCCAAAGGTGACGGATCCTGGATCAACGGCGGCTTTTTTGTGTGCGAGCCCGGAATTTTCGATTACATAACTGAAGGCGACCCAACGATCTGGGAACGTAAACCGCTTGAAAATCTTGCCCAGAGTGGAGAATTGTTTGCCTTTAAGCACTATGGGTTCTGGAAACCCATGGATACCCTGCGCGATAAAATGCAACTGGACGAAATGTGGAGCAGCAAAACAGCACCCTGGAAAACATGGAAATAAATCATTTATTCGGAGGCACTTACCGCGGTCGGAAAGTCCTCATTACCGGGCATACCGGATTTAAAGGATCCTGGCTGGCGTATTGGTTAAATCGTATGGGAGCCGAAGTACATGGGATTGCACTGGAACCGGATACCAATCCGGCACATTTCAGTCTGCTGGATTTCCCCTGCCATTCCTCCATCGTGAATATCAATGATAAGGAATTGCTTGCCACCAGGATAAAAGAAATTAACCCCGAAATCATTTTCCATCTGGCTGCGCAGCCATTGGTGCGGCTTTCGTATGAACAGCCGCTCGAAACCCTGATGACCAATATCATGGGGACAGCTCATGTGCTGGATGCCACGCGAAATCTGGAATCCCTGCAGGCAATTGTTGTTGTTACCAGCGATAAATGTTACGACAACAAGGAATGGATCTGGGGATATCGCGAAAATGAAGCATTCGGTGGAAAGGATCCCTATAGCGCATCTAAGGGATGTGCCGAAATTGTGACGGCCTCTTACCGGAATTCCTATTTCAATCCGGCCACCTGGGGTCAGGATCATCATGTTCTGATGGCATCTGCCCGGGCCGGGAACGTTATTGGCGGCGGCGACTGGGCCATGGATCGCATTGTTCCGGATATGGTGAAAGCAGCCTCAGCAGGAGAAAAGGTTTATCTGCGGTATCCGGGAGCAACCCGTCCGTGGCAGCATGTACTCGAGCCCCTGAGCGGATATCTTTGTCTGGGCTGGCAGTTGCTGGAAGGCAAAAAAGAATTTGCAGAAGGCTGGAATTTCGGCCCGGATCAGTCGAATAATGTCTCTGTTTTAGAACTGGTGAAAGCCGCCAATGAAGTCTGGAATGATATTCAGTTTGATTTTAACCGGGAACCACAACCCCATGAAGCCGGTTTTTTGATGCTCGACAGCTCCAAAGCCAAAAAATTACTGAAATGGAATCCGGTTTGGGGTTTTCAGGAAACCTTATCCGTTACAATAAATTGGTATAAAAGCTACTATACACAAAATCAGGTTGATACCCAAAATGACCTGGAGCACTATATTGCCGGAGCCATCGAAAAGAAGATTTTATGGGCGATGTAATACTTCCATTTCAGCATAAGAAAGTACTGATAACAGGTGGCGGAGGCTATCTGGGTTCGGAATTGGCTGCCATGCTCCAGGTATCCGGATGTGAGATTCTGCTCGTCGACCGGAAATTTAATCCCTTATCGCAACAGCTTGCCAGACAATATAATACTGTTAAACTTGCCGCAGCCGATCTGCTGAATCCTCCGGGAATTAAGGAAGTGTGCCAGCAATTTCAACCGGACTACATTTTCCATTTTGCCGCTTTGCTTGATCGCAACCGTGATTTTTCGGTTTATCCGGATTTGCATGCCGTCAATGTTCAGGGGACACTCAACCTGTTGGAGGCTCTGAAAGATATTGACTATACCGCTTTTTTATACAGCAGTTCCGCGGAGGTTTATGGCCAGAATCCCTTGCCATTTTCAGAGGATCAGATTCCGGATCCTGCTTCACCCTATTCCTTAACCAAATTGTTTGGCGAGGAATTGATCCGGACGCATTCGGCGATCCTGAAAAAGAACTTTATCATCTTCCGTATTTTTAATTTTTATGGTCCCGGAATGCCGGATAATACCTTTATTCCGCAGCTTTTAAAGGCCAGAGATCAACAGGAAGTGTTTGTGATGAGCAAGGGGGAGCAAAAGCGTGATTATCTGTTAACGGGAGATTTGTTGAGGTATCTCGTGGGTCTGGCCGGAATGCAAAGAGCCTACGGACAAACCATCAATCTGTGCAGCGGCACATCGGTATCGATGGCGGAAATTGCAGATTATATTCAGGGGAAAGCCACACCAGGCTTCGAAATTGCAAAGACTATGCCTTACAGAGCCAACGAAATCTGGGAAATCCGGGGTTCGGTGGAGAAACTTCAGTCTTTAATTCCGGATATTACACCTAAATCCATTTTCGAAGGACTTTGATTATTCCTTTTCCCAGGTTTTAATAAACGGATTCTCAGGAATCGGTGGTTTCAATTCTGTCGGCCATTGCCTGATTTCTTTTCGTACGGCAGCCATAACTTTGGAGTCGTTGATAATCGTCCAGTCGACAACCTGCTCCGTAGTAGTATTATCCTGACTGAAATGGAAGAACAGGATTGAACGAAGAAGCGGGTATTTAACCGGAACAGCGGCAAGCGCATCAGCATACCATTTTGCCCGGTCGCCGCCAACAGCCAAACTCCCGAATTCGGTCAGCATCATGGGTTTGCCAAAGGTTTCAAATTCCTTGTAATGTGAACCAAACATCAGTTCAAAGGTCCACCACTGCGACCAGTGGGCAACATTTCCATAATTCAGGATATTCAATCCGACATAATCCACATACTCATCACCGGGATAGAAATACTGAAAATAACCATAGGAAGGATGCGGAGACCAGATCCACAGGATTTTATCGGCGCCACTGCGTTTAAAAATCTGATGAACATGTTTCCAGGCTGCCACAAATTCGGCTGGTTTGTTGTTGTGGGGGCCCCAGGGATAGCGGTAGGGATCATTCATTTCATGTCCGAGCCTTACGAGGATGGTTTTATCCAGTTTTTTGGCCTGAGCTGCCCATTCAATAATATATTTATCATACAGACCGCGGGCAATATCTGCCAGCCCATTTTTATCCCGCTTTTCAGGAGACCGGAGCCCAGGAAATTCATCGGCATCAAAATCGCTCAGCCAGGGTTCCCACGTAATAACCGGGATGCTTCCGAGTTCGTGAATTGCTTTGGCTTGAGTATAGGGGAATTCCTCTTCCTGTTTACTGCCCCAGGCGGCATAAATATGAATAAACGGAAAATTTGTTTTGAGGCTGTCTTCCAGATTAATAATGCTCTCGAAGGATTCTTTGGCCATATTATCATAGGCTCCGAGGACAACTATCGGTGATTTTACCAGTGCCTGCGGGTTGGTTTGAAATTCTTTTGCCCAGGAAAGATGATCTTTCCGAAGGTCTGAGCGACTTTGAACGATCAGGTTGTTTTCGACACGGGTAACAGCATCACCGGCCTGTGAAAGCAGATTCCCGAGTGGACCTTTAGCCTGACTGCCTGCATAAGTGAGCAGGAAAACCAGAATAATCCCGGCTGCAATGGCAAGCAGGGTTAACAGCAAGCGATTTGTTCTCTTGGCCATGACTTAAACTTTTATTTTAGTAACATCAATTTTTTCCCAGGGATCTTCTGCTTTTAAGCGGCGGGCTCCCCAGGCAGCAAACATTCCAAAAAACGACATAAGAGCTGCTACAGCTGCAAATCC
>CAYLTH010000008.1:30871-44014 GCA_964386485.1 uncultured Bacteroidales bacterium
CCCAGGCAGCAAACATTCCAAAAAACGACATAAGAGCTGCTACAGCTGCAAATCCGATCATTCCCCATGTACGGGCGGAGGTCAGCAATAATTCACCTTCATGGATAAAATAGCGCCGGTTCACATAAACGGCGATGGTTGTTATTAGAAATAGTATAATATGAATCAGCAAGGGACGGGCAAAAGGGGTGATATGCCCAATAGAGGCTCGTTTTTCGGTTGGTATATAGGGAATTTCAACATCCACAATGGAAAGCAGAAAACCCAGGAAGTAAACAGGCCATGTGGCGTATTTCAGGATCATGGCACGCCAGTGAAAACCCCGTTCGGTGCGGGTATCCGCCATCCAGTTCTGGACGTAGAAATAGATCAGGGAAGAAATGATCACCACCGGAGTGCCTTTGATGATAAAGTCGACAAATGACATGGTTGCCGGCATAACCCCGGTTGCGAAGTAGATAAAGGGAATGGTGATGAAGAAAAAGGATGTTGCCCCAACAAGATAATACGTACCAATAGCCGTGTAGGATAATTTCTGCCAGCCGGTAAATTTTCGGAATAGTTTGGGCATTTCAACAAACACGAGTTCAAAAACACCGCGCGACCATTTAAGCTGTTGTTTGCAGAATGACCCGAATTCTTCGGGGACCAGCCCGCGACTCACCACTACAGGGTTATACACCGATTTCCATCCTGCAGCATGCAGCCGCATGGAGGTCAGCAAATCTTCGGCCAGTGAAACCGCATGTCCGCCAATGCTTTCGAGAGCAGCTCTCCGGAATGTGCAGTTGGCTCCGATGGCAACACTGCATCCCAGTCCGTAAAGTCCCATTTGTGTAGGACCATAGAAGGAGTATGTTTGTTCAGCCGCACCCTTGGCGGTAAAGGAACGGTATTGATTGTAATAGGCTTGAGAAACCTGGACAAAACCGATTTCCGGATTCTCAAAAAAGCCCAGTGTCTGATCAAGGAAATTCGGAAATACAATATGATCGGGATCGAGTACAAGAATAAATTCTTCATTCGTCATACCCAGAGCCCTGTTGATTTTCCCGGCTTTCGCTCCCGGAGTCCCGGCCATATCAAGCATCACAGCACCATAGCGTTCGGCCATCTGCCGTACTTCCTCCTTATCCAGACGATCGGCCAGAAGATAGGTCGTGTGCGGGTAAGTGATAAGCTGGCAGGCTTCCAGTGTTTTTTCAAACATACTGAGCGGTTCACCATTGGTACAGGTTGTAAAGATGGCAGCACGCAATCCCGGTTTTGCTGCCACAAATTCGGGTTTGCTGATACGTAAGTAATTGATCCATATAAGGATAAGCCGACTTACCCCATACCAGAAAACAAATGTGAAAATGATAAAAAACCAGATATTCCCAACATGTGCCGGCCGGAACCACCAGTCGGCCAGCATGATCAGACTGAAACTGCCGGCCAGAAAAAGCATCAGCAGGATGAAGCGTTGCGGCTTCTTCACAGCGGCTGCCTGCCGAAATGTCCAGTAGTCCGGTTTATTTCGCATGCCCTAAGCGTTTGGTGAGGGTAAAGCCGGCATAGTGGCTGGCATAAAAAATGGTTTCACTATAGGTATACCGCAGGGAGAGAGCCAGATTGTCCCGGATTTTCCAGTCGGCCTGTATCCCGGCTTCCATCGGATTAAAGTCTTTTTTTATGAACTCACGGACAAATACAACCGCTCCATTCAATGAATCGGGAAAGAGGTAAGGGTAATCGGAACTGGCCAGAACACCGTAATTCAGTTTTGCATTCAGCGTAATTTTTTTGGAAACAGCGTAGTTGATGTTCAGAAGCAAGGATACAACCTGTTGATTTTCCGGCGTAAAATAGGGATCATATACCCCATTGATTTTTTTATTAGAATTGGTGGAGTTCCCTTTGTAGAATTCAGCGATGGTTTTATCCGAAACATAGAGATTTGTATCAGAATCGCTATAGTTGAAACCTGCACCCAGTCCGGCTTTTAGTTTCCATACCTTTAGCTCCGGAGCAAATAACCAGCCACTAACACTCCTGACCATATTATCATCCACCGAAAACCGGCTGATTCCACCACTTAGTTTTCCGTTCCAGCTACCCGGCTTGTCGAAGGCAACAGAAAGACCTGCATGCTCTTCCGCCAGTTTAATATTGAGACTTCCCATCGTGGAAAAATAAGGATTGCGATTTACTTCTGCACCAATTAGCCAGTATTTTTTCAGCTTCTGCTGTATTTGCAGACGACCGGTCCAATCGGTTCCTAAATTGGATGCATGTTGAATCAGACCTGCGTTCACATATAGTTTTGTTTTACCCTGTTTGAAGATAAAGGTATTCCCCAGCTTTAGCCCCTGATAGCTTAAAACATCACCATCCGGCAAGGCTGTCGGGAAGTAAAGATTCACATCAGGATTGAGCAATGTTGAAATACTTTTGCCTCCCTCGAGTCCGATTTGTGCAAAGGGCAGTGGCTGATCATCGGTACGGTACATAGCGTTCATCCGAACCCAGGGCAGGCGTTCTTTTAGAATTTCATTATGCAGTGTTTGGGCTGCTTTAAAATTGGGTGCGTTGCGAATAATGTTATCAAGCATGTGTATTGCTGCCTTTGATTTTCCTCCCCACCATGTTATGCGGGCCAGCGTATACCAGGCTTCAGCATTACCCGGCTCCTGCTGCACGATTTCATTCAGAAGTGCTTCTGCTTCAACCGTTTCCCCCATTTCTGTTAAGGTTTTGGCATAATCGAGCCGCAGCACTTTATTGGAAGGATCCAGAGCAATTGCTTCATTATAAAGGCGTTTCGATTTTTTAAAGTCTTTTGCATAAAATGTAGCCTGCGCCAGTAACCATTTGCCATTCAAGTCATTAGGATTATTGCGGACATAATGGTTTAATAAATCAATAGAGTTGGTGAGTAAACCTTTGTCCCGCAACGACTTAGCCAATGTAAGCGTATCCGGATTGCTTTGAGCATTCAGTTCGAAAACCGGAACTGTGACAGTCAGACAAATCAAAATGCAATAAGAAATAATACCTAACTTCATGGAAAACAGCTATATAGTGAATCAGTAATGAGCAATAAATAAAAAGAAGCTCAAGCCGGGTTTGAACTTCTTGATACTTAGACAACACTTCAGGGTTAAAGTTTGCGCCTGAAAAAAATTATTTTGAAAATATAAATTAATATCAGGGAATGTAGGAACAATTAACATCTCCGGAACAGAGTCCTTTTATCATAACATTCAAATTGACGGAACCGGTCAGCGAAACAACCGGATTTTCGAAACTCCAGTCAGGGATACTGAAAGAACCAATAAGTCCGACAAAACGTTTGGCGATCAGAAGAGCATCTACAGCATTGATATTATCATTCATATCAACATCTCCTGCTTTATGTTGAAGTGTATTCAAACTTACCATATTAACAAATGCTTTCAGTGTATGCAAAGCATCATCAGAATTCGATCCACCCCAATTGCCTGTTTTAGAAGCCGTTATAGTGTAGTTTCCGGGTTGAAGATTGGCAAAGGAAAAGCTTCCGTTGCTATTGGTAATGGTTGAATCAATCAACGTACAACAGCCCAGTTTCAATACAAGTTTTACCCCGGATAGCGGAGTTGATGCTGTATTCTGATAGGTAAGCGTACCGGAAATATCCTTTAAACCGATCAAGTTTTCATAGGCAATGGCATGATCAAATACTTCTGTAACCAGTTGAGGGGCAATAAGCGTGGTTGCTGCTGCATTCGGGTGACTATCGCCTGAATTTGCTGCATATTGAAGCGGCAGATAATATTGTGCATTGACGAGTTTATGAAAAATATCGAACACATAAATATTGTCCGGAAAAGAACCGCATTGTGGGTCAAGTCCCTGAGCAAGTGTGTCTTTTGCCCATTTGCAAAACTTATGGGAAAGCATGGCTTCTGTCGGGCTCGTCGCTCCCTGAACCAGAGGGGCATTGGTCCAGACCACGAAAAAATTATCCGGATGATTCCGCATAACCTCTACAATATGCCGCCAGTGCCACTTGTAATTTTCAACTGATTTTTGAGATGGGTTGAGTGTATCGTCCGGACTACCCCAGCTATAAACGGAGGAAGCCGGGTAGCAGGATTTTATCATGATAACAGGATTGGTGGCAAAATAGCTGGAAATATTTTCCGGACTGTTTTGTTCGAATATAGTATGCCAGGTAACCCATTCATTATCTGTGTAATTTGGAAACCAGGTTTCGTTCATACTCACTGCATTGGAACCTGTATACCCGTGAGCTGTATTGTAAATTGCCATTTGTTGCGGGACGCTGACAGTCCCGCCATTGGGTCCCCAGATGCAGCCACCGGTTGAATGGTGAAGGAAAATACCTGAACGGAACAAAGTTGATTGCCCATTCAGTGCGGTTGTCACGAGGAAAAATGCTGCAACAACCAACCGGAATGCATGCCTGGTTTTCATGGTTAGTTTTTAATAATTCTCGATTTAAAAACAGTTTTATCTGATTTTATTTCAATGATATACACGCCTGAGGATAAACTTGTTCCATCCAGATTAAGACTTGTCTGCCCGCTTTTTAATGCAGTATGTTGATGGGAGTAAAGAAGTTGTCCGTTAATTGTGTATATTTTGGTTGTAAACTGTTCATTTTCAGAAGCATTAAACTGAAGCGAATATCCGGAACTAAATGGATTCGGGTAAATAGTAAGCCCGTTTGAAGCGGTATTCAGGTCAGGAGCTGTAAGTTTCGGTGCATTAATCTGCAATCCGTCATGGGAAGCAAAATCCGCAGTTGGATTGTTAAAGATCAGACTAACAGTGGTTTCGACTGTAATATTCAAGGTTAACAGCGTTTCTCCGGCAGAGAGATGCATCTGTTCGAGGCTGGCCCAGGAAACACGGATGGTATTGCCGGTTTGTTTCCAGATAACGGATTCAAGCGCTCCTTCAGGTCCCTGAATATCCAAAACCTTTACTCCGACCGGAATTTCGAATTCCAAACTCATCGCTCCGGGTTCAAACGCTTCTTTCAGAAACAAAGGATAGGAAATTACATCGCCGGAAAGGTATTCAAGGGTTCCTTCCTTCGCAATCAGGAGTTCATGCGTTTCTTTAAGTGCCGGATTATAGGAACCATTGACATCACCATAACACAGGCCCTTAATATTCTGATTTACTACACCCAGGCCATTTACAATGACAGATGGTTTCTCAAAAGCCCAGTCTCCGGCCTGAAAAGAAGTAATCATGCCAACGTATCTGCGTTGTGTTGCCAATGCATCCACAGAGTTTATGGTACCTGTATTATCAACATCTGCAGCTTTTTTGCGTATGCCCGAAAGAGATGAAATGGAAACAAAGTGTTTGAGAATTAACAAAGCATCTGTTGCATTTACTCCTCCCCAGGGTTTGTTTGAAGCAGCAGCCAGGCTCAGTGTACCAGCGGGAGCATCTTCAAACAGAAAATATCCGTTCAGACCGGTAATTGTGGTCATCACAGTATCTGAACCTTGCTTCAGGTAAACCATGGCATTGTTGATTGGTGACTGCAGCGGATTATCATAGGTAACATACCCTTCCACGTCAGTTATGCCGATTATTACACTAATCGCATCATTATCCGTGCAGCCGGCATCAGAACTTACAGATACTGAATATGTTCCGGAAGATGTAACAGAAATTGTCTGTGTGGTTTCTCCGGTCGACCAGAGATAATTCGCATAACCGGCTCCTGCATCCAGAATGAGCGTGGATCCGGCACCCAGGATCTGGTCCGGGCCGAGATCGACAATGGGAGTGGGATTAACAGAAACGACCAGGGTATTGGATTGTGCTGGGTTATTCAACATACAGTTGGATACCAGGCTGGATATTAATTCACAACTGACAATATCGCCGTTATTCAAATTATCTGAAGCCCAGTTTGTACCAGTGCCTGCATCAATTCCGTTCACCATCCAGGTATAGACAGGTGTTGAACCGGCATTGGTACCGGTGGCTGTGAACAAAACAGGTGTTCCATAACAGATTGCTGATGACGGATTTGAACTAATTGAAACTCCCACCAATGTGGAAATTCCGCCAACAGCGATATTGCTGTTGTTGAAGCTGGCTGGTAAAGTATTACCATTGAGATCGGCAAACTGGCAATTTCCGGAAACGCTGGTATTAAAGCTAAGCGGGAAATTCCCGACAACGTTGGCTGTAAAATCAAGGTTAAACAGAGTTCCTGATCCTATATTGGCAGAACTTAGCGAGAACCATGACACAGCAATGGTATTTCCGCTTGGAAAGGCCATAAGTGATCCTCCGGATAGCGCGGGGTTCATGTTGGAATAACCTGTAAAAGTGAGGGATGAATTATTGAACGTTAGCATCAGGGAGATGGCTGAAACCCCTGAAAAATTGGTAACAGTTACCGGAATACTGATATTCCCGGAGCAACCGTTGTAATTCTGGGTAGAGGTTGCAATGGGAGCCAATGGATTGACAGTGAGAATAACCGAATTGGAAAGCGCAGCCGGGTTACAGCTCCCTGTGATCAAACAGCGATACCTGTAGTTGCTCATCGACTGGGAGGCACCGGTAATCAGCAGACTTGCAGTAGACGCACCGGAATACACTCCGCTATTGGTAATACCTGTATAAGATGTTCCGCCGTTTGTACTGACCTGCCATTGGTAGGTACCTGCAAAAGTTGCCGTAACAGAGAATGTAGCATTCTGGGTTGCCATTATGGTAGTTGAAACCGGCTGAGAAGTAATCGCAGGGGCTTGATTCACTGTAATATAATCGGTTTTTGTTATCGAATGAGTGCTGCTTCCGTTGCCAATAATCAGACTCACAGAATATGTTCCGGGTGCTGAATAACTGACTGTCGGGTTCTGCAGGCTGGAAGTTGCAGGGTTTCCTCCGGGGAATGACCATGCCCAGGTTGTCGGACTGCCACTCGAAATATCGGTATAAATAATGGGACTACTGGTGCAGCTGCTTGTCTGACTTGCATTGAAATTGGCAGTTAACTGATTGGAAATCAATCCAAAGAAAGTAAGATAACGCCGCATCAGTTCATTCTTTGTATTGGGGAAAGCCGCGGTGGTTAATCCTGCAAATTCATGGGATGCCCCGATTGTTTTATAGGTTGTTCCATCGTAGGCAACGGCCGTTACATATACCGGACTTGTATTGTTTAAAATGCTGAATGCTGTGCTTGCCGCTTCAGGCTGAATTTTATCAATCCAGTTATTTTCACCGGTATAGGTGAAGGTTTGTCCTTGTGTAAAGGTTCCGGTTTGACCATTGATAACAGTCAGATCACTGCTGCCATCGGATAATCCATCAATATTGAAAAGGGGATGAACTGCAGTCTGCGCATCATAAGCCCAGGTATCTCCACCTTCCATATACATTTTGCCACCGGCATTCAGGTAAGCAGCCAATGCTGTACCTTCCGCAGTGGTAAGGGTGTGGTTATCGCCATATATTCCCAGGCAAACGAAAATGCTGGCATAAATATTCAGATTGGCAGGCAGTGTAGTTACCGTTTCTACAGCAATGTTATTGGCCTGTATCGCAGCAGCAATGGCTGTTGCCGCATTACCGTTCGGATCCAGATCGAGAATCAGAACCGGTATTTGCCCAACGGTGATACTAAAAGCTGCACTTGCAGTAACATTGTTATTTCCGGTTACTCCCAGTGAAAATCCGGCTAAATGTCCTGCAGGGGTGGCAGGGGAAGCCGTTACATTAAAGGTAACGGTTGTAACCGATGCTCCGTTTATGGTTCCGATGGTTTGATTGGCCGAATTGAGGGTGATATAGGAACTTCCGGAACTCAGTGTTCCATAACAATTCACTGCCTGACCACTGCCCGTATTGGCAATATTCAATATCAGATTAATAGTTTCACCCGGATCAAGTTTTCCGTCATTATTTCCACCCGGATCCGATATCGTGAAATTCTGGTAACTTAATACCGGTGCATGGGCAACTATAGTGAAGTTACTGAGCCATGTATTGGTACCATCTGTTACAGTAAGTGTAAAGTTAATCGAATGGTTATCCGGTACAGAATTGCTGACCGAAAATGCAAATCCATCCAGCGGTGTGAGCAAGGCTCCGGAGGCCATGCTGCCATATACCTGACTGTTATCGGTTATGGTTATATATGTATTACTGGTACTGAGTATAGCGCTGACAGTTCCAGCAGGTTGCAATCCAACATTCTGGATTCCAATGCTTAATGATACGGATTCTCCAAAATCAAGCAGCCCATTGTTATTTCCTGTAGCATCATTTATAACCTGGTGATGATACAAACACATGGGTGCATTCGGGTTGGCTACCGTGAGTGTACTGATGAATGGCTGATAATTTTGTTTGGTAACGACAACATCGGCAGTGCAGGGCCCGGAAAATGGAATTAAGGTCAGATTGGCAAGCCCGCTGCTGTTGGCCTGAGCCGCACCATGCAATACACCGTTATAGGAAACGGCACAGTATGCATAGGGTAAGGTATTGATTGACAAACTGGTATTGCCAATCGGGAGAGGTGAATTATAAGTAGCTGTTAAAGGATCAGGTTGTGAAAAATAGATCATGAGAGAAGGATCTCCCATGAGATGATAAACTTCCCAGTAATAATCTGCTGAGCCTGGAGCACCCTGTTCAACGGCCAGATTACCGGCAAATACCATTTGTCCCTGGCTCATGAACCATTTGCTGTAGGTTTCACCGTGGTCATGGAAAGTGCCGTCATAGGATCCCAGTTGGGTTGCCGAATATACCGGGTTGAGAACCACGGTTTTTGCGCCGACACCCCAATAATAATCTTCATTCCAATATGTATTGTTTGAAGCACCGATGTAACCGAGTGCACCTTTGTTGGCCGCTCTCAGTAAGGCCTCTCCGAAGCATTCACTGTCATCGAATTTGTTGGTAAGACAGGCATTCCCAACCATTAAAGGATATTTATTCAAATTGGTCATAGCCGGAACATGGGTTGTGGTAAAGTTCGGATCAGCCCAGCCACTTGAACTGCCATGAGCAGTATAATTTGCAAAACAAACCCCATTGCTGATATCGGTGCGGATCTGGGCATCAGAAGAACCGGAAACCGGATATAGGTAGGTATGAGAGGTTAATCCATGTGCCAGATTGAAATAGGTATCTGTCCCGTAATTAATCTGACCATTGGCATGCAAGGGACCATAAGTGGCATCAACACCGCCGATCATTACACAATGATCAAGAAATGATGGATCTGGCATCAGGTATTGCTCATACTGTAATGTCTTGTTAATCTGTGGAGTAAGCTGTGCTTCAGTCGTGGCAGAAAATCGCCCGTAATACACATCCGGGAGGTTATCTCCGGTATAATCACAATAATACAAATCCGTTACATGGCTTCCGGTTGTGCCCGGATATGCCGGTATTTGTGCGATATCACCCACAAATAAAACAAAAGAAGGAGCAGGATCACTTACTGTTCCTGCATTATACAATCCTTGCAGATAGTTTTTGATACTTGTGGTAGTAGTCCCAACCAATGGATTATTGGTATATGCCTCAACAACCGTGAATCCTTTTTTCTTTTTCCAGGCAACAAGTGGTTGCAACACAGACTGAAAAGTTACAGGAGATACGATAACATATTTAACAGGAAAATGAGTCAGGGTGTCAAGCGGAGCATCCAATTCTGATTTCTCATTGATAATCTGCTGGTTAATTCCTCTGAAAAATGGATTGTTGTTCTTCTGGCGTTCGCTCTTTGTAAGAGCAATGTCCGGATGGATGAAACGTACTTCGACTTCCATACTGTAATAAACCCGAAGTATTTTTGTCACAGGATTATACTGAACCGGGTTCAGATTCACACGTCCAAGCCGGATTCCCCGACTAACCCCTAAAACATCAACAGTTCCTTGTGTGGAAGGGTAGAAGATATTTTTCTGATAAATAACCGGGTCGAAAACAAAAGGAGGAAGCTTGTCGCTTGATTTTATTACCGGAGGTTGACACGGAAGTATTTCAGAAATTCCAAGATTTCCCAATGAATAATCGGTATATGAGGATGAAATCACCTGAAGTTCAACATCAGCACCAAATGGAATTTCAATCAATTTACGCATAACCGGAAGCTGTGGATTGGCAATTGCATCAGTACCGGTATATCCGTTGATGCCGATTTGTGAAAAAACACCCTGGCTTGTGGCAACATCGAAATAGTTAATAGCATCTATCTGATTGGTTATTTTTAGCCTGAAATAATCACTTTCTGTTACGCGTGATTCGGTTTTACCGGTATTGAAACGGATTTCTCCCGCCATTGCAGGGATAATGCCTGCAATCAGAATAATAAACAGGGGTAATAAAATTGTTCTTTTCATAGGAAATGATTACAGTTTGTAGCAAATCCGGATCAACTTTTTGCAAGAGATCCGGATTTTTTAACAAAATTAATAAAAGTAACAGACGATCAGCGGATCAGGACAAGTTTCCCACTCCGGATATGTTCTGCTGTTTCAATGATAAAGTAATAAACACCTGGTCTTACAGGGCTTCCGCCTTGATTGACTCCTTCCCAGTTCCAGGTATGAATTCCTGAATCTTGTTCTTCAGTCTCAATGGCATAGATAAGGGCAGAGTTAACATCAAATATCCGAATATTTACCCTCGATTTTTCAGGCAGATTTACCCAGAAAGTACTGGTACTGTGAGCAGGATTGGGGTAATGTCCGGCATTGAATACATTGTTCTGGTTAAAAGATACCAAAGAAGGATAGCTCAGCATTATGAACTCATACGGATTCCCGTTTTCATCGGCGATTTCGCTTTCTGCTGTTGCCATAATATTGATTCCGGATGCAGTGAGTTTTTCAATATCCCGGATCTCAAAACGGATAAAAAACAGTGCTTCCCCTGCCTTGAATTTCAAGTTCGAATTCGATACCCACGAAATGAGAATCAACCCCTCATCCATCGAATACATTAAACCGTCCTGATCCGGGTTATCAGTTGTCAGATGTATTGCTTTCAGGATGGAAGGATCGTAAACCAAACGAAGCGACAATGCTGCAAAATCTGTTTCCTGATTAGCAATGACAGGTAATTCTATGAGATGGCTTTGGCTGTTTATTGCGATATCAAGTGGTTTCAGCAATACATTGCTTTCAAGTTTAGCCGGAGGACTATATGAACCATTCACATCACCTGAACAGATTGCTTTAATATTCTGCGTACTGTTCACAGAAGAAGAGATTGTAATGGACGGATTATCAAATAACCAGTCGGAGACGGGAAATGAACTAATCTGATTAATGTATCTCCGCTGAATATACAAAGCATCCTGGGAATTGATCTGACTGCTTAAATTAACATCGCCAGCTGTCATTTTTAATCCGCTTAAAAGGCTGATCCCGACAAAATGCTTGAGCGTCAGCAATGCATCAGAAGAATTTACGCCGCCCCATGGTCGGGTTGTACTCAATTTCAGGGTATAATTTCCAGGTGTAATATTTTGGAATTGGTAATAGCCGGATCCGTTGGTAGTTGTCTCTTTTACCTGAATATTTCCATTCATGAGTTTTACAGGAACATTACTTAAGGGAGTTCCGCCCGTATTGAAATACTGAACAGTGCCGGCCAAACTCCCGAAACCGACAATCACCTCTATGTCATCATTGCCTGAACAACCATAAAAATCAGTAACTGTAACGCTGTATGCACCTGATTCTGTTACAGTTAAAGTTGGACTTACGGATCCGGTATTCCATTGATATGTAGTATAAATATTGCCCGGATCCAACAGAAGAGTTGCACCCTCAGGAATAATGGTGTCGTTGCCCAGATTAATATGAGGAAGAGGCTGGACCTGTGCAAAAACAGAATCTTTCGCTGGATTACCAATTAAACAACCATTCTGACTTGAAACCATAATACATTTAATTATGTCTCCATTTTCCTGATTATCTGGAACATAAATAAAACCATTGGCAACGGGTTCTCCGTTTTTCAGCCAGGAAATATCCGGATTACTTCCTCCGTTTTCGGGGTAAGCAAGATAAATTACCGGGGTCCCTTCGCAAACTACCCCGGGGGGATCCGCTGCTATATTGACAGATACTGCATATTGAGGCAATATGCTCATCGTAATTGTATTTGATGTAGCCGTAAGCGGGAATATACAGGGCGCATCCGACGTAACCACACATTTAACCTGGTTTCCGTGCGCAAGCGTATTCGTTGTAAATACAGGATCAGTAGAAACAGTTACGTTGTTTATTTTCCATTGATATTGGGGCGATGTTCCCGGTTGATTAACGTTGGCTGTAAAAGTGACCGGAGTTCCGGAACATATGGGATTGCTGGTGCTTGCACTGATGGAAACTGTTAATGGCTGACTCGAATTAACAACAGTTGTAATTGAATTTGAAGTTGCCGGACTATTGCTTATACAGGTTTCAGAAGATGTCATTATACAGGTGATAACCTGATTGTTGGTTGGTGAGGCAATTGTATAGGTAGGGCTATAACTAACAGTAATATTGTTTCTTTTCCATTCATAAGTCGGGTTGTTTCCGGCATTATATGCCTGTGTCGAAAATGTCACACTGCTTCCCTGGCATACCGGCATGGGTGGATTGGATTCAATCTCCACAGAGAAGGGTAATTTAGGATTGACCTGCATTACCATTGGATTTGCGATGGCCGGGTTATTCATGGTGCAGGCCAGATTTGAAGTAACCTGGCAGGTAATCATATCCCCGTCCATCAGAGAACTTGTCGGAAAAGTAGTTGAATTGGGTCCGATATCATCTCCATTCCGTTTCCATTGGAATGAGGGTTGATTCCCGCCGTTGGTAATGGCAGCCGTAAATGTTACCGTATCACCCGAACACACGGGACCGCTCGAATTCGAAGAAATAGAGATGCCAACGGTTTGTGACGGTATTACTTCCATTACCTTGTAGGCTGAGTAAGCAGTTGAATTGCTGACACATCCAATGTTTGAAACAAGTCGGCATCGTATTGAGTCGCCATCTGACAAGGCATTATCACTATAGACCGGAGAATCTGAACCCACAACCGAACCATTTTTAAACCATGTATACTGAGGATTGGTACCGCCATTCAAAGGATTAG